>NZ_JBJJLN010000057.1:0-24386 GCF_046230725.1 Pseudomonas sp. KCJK9000
GATACATAGCTACCTTTTTATCCAGGCGTTAGCCACGCATTCAAACCACAACGCCCCTACGACAGCCTCCGCGTAACGGTTGGCACGGTGGCGATTCATTCACAAGAATCGGATGCGGACGCTAAGTTTTTGAAAGCGTGCAATTTTTTTTCGAAATGAGTGTTGACACGAGGCCGGCACACGGGAATAATGCGCCCCATCGGCTACATAGCTCAGTTGGTTAGAGCATAGCATTCATAATGCTGGGGTCCGGGGTTCAAGTCCCTGTGTAGCCACCAAACAAGTCAAAGGGCTTACCGCAAGGTAGGCCCTTTTTCTTTGCCTGTCGAAAAGCTCAAGGCAAGCTAGGCTGCTCCGGCCAGGCGCGGGTGAACCCGTTGTACCCACTGGGCGGCGCGCCCTCCCCTTACCTGGGCTTGCTGCAAAATGACGAACCCGCGCTGCCATCACCGCCCCACGTGCGGTAACCGGCAGTATCGATGTGGATACGTCCACTCGGGTAGCGTCCCAACCCCATGTTCCAGGCTTGGCCATGTTGCTGCCAGAAGCGGCAAAGCGGATTGGGGTCGGCCCATGCCGGCAGCAGGACATCCACCGCGAAGGCACGGGTATGGGCGCTGCCCACAGTCCCACCAGCGCAGCGATTGAGCCCAGGATCACGATAGGCCGAAATCACCTCGAATGGGCCCAGCAGCTTCTGATCGCCCAGGGCCTGAAGCAGCGACAGCGTGGAACGCACAGCTGGCCAGTTACTTGCTGGAGGCACCGCGAAGGGCGAGGCTCGGCACAGTTTCCAGTCCGAGGCCGAGCGCAGCAGTTGGTGAATGGGCACTACGCCGTAGAGGCGAGCGCTCACCAGCATTTCGCGAAACGGCCGGGTCTGATGGTCACCTGCCCACTGCGCGAACATCCAAACATCGCGCTCGTCAGCCAGCGCCAAGGCGCTCGACAGCACACTCGCAGCCATTACCAGCGCGCTCGCTCTTCTCATTTCCAGGCTCCCTGCAGCAGTATGAGCACCGCCGCCCATTCGGGCGGCCACTGACAAGGAGTTAAGCATGCACAAGATTGCCTTATCGAGCTTCGCCGCCCTCGCCTTCAGTGGCCTGGCCCTGGCCGATGCACAGATAGACCTGGGCGATACCCAGCGCGCCACCCGCCTGTTTGCCTACCCCAACAACTGCCATGTGATCTGTTACCGGGATTGGACGCTGAAACAGACCGTGGAGCATTACTTGACCCAGAGCGTCCGTCGCGACGGCTATGCCAATGCCAACGTGCAAGTCAGCCGCGACAACAACCACCTGTATGCCAACATCAGCGACGTGCCCAGCGACTATGCCGAGCCGCTGCGCAAGCTGCTGGACAGCGGCGAGCTGGCCTATGAGGGGGCCACTCGACTGAACAAGGACGGTAAATGGTCCTACGACTGGTACCTGTTCCTACCATTGGGGATGGCGCTGCAGAACCGCCGCAGCATCGAACTGTTGCACTTCCCGCCCGATTATTCGCTGACCCAAGCCCAAGATTACCTGCGCTCCAATACCACTGACCGCTGGGCCCAGTTGCTGACCTTCAACGGCGTGGACGCCAGCCAGACCCCGGCCTACCAGACCATCATCGACATCGCCCCCATTGCCGCGCCCGCCAGCGCGGGTGATGCCCTGACAGGCACCTACGGCTACTTCAAGGATTATCAGCTGCGCATGGTCCGCGAGATGACCGTGCAAAGCGCCGCCAACCCGCTGCCAATGGTCGCCTTCGGCGCACCGGTGCGTAGCTGGATCCAGCAGCAATACGGGCCCCAGGTGGGTGTGCTGGGGCTGGTCAGCATCAGCCCGCAGGACGGGGCCAAGGTGCCGGTACTGGGCGCCAACCACCCGAGCGCGATCTGGTACGCGGCGAACAAGGACAGCCATGGCGGCAATCAGGATGCAGCTGATGCCGCCGGCTTGAAGATGATGGGCCAGGATTTGACGGCCGCCTGCTGGCAGGCAGGGATGGGGCGCAACCCTCAGGCCGAACCGAAGATGACCCTTGATGCCTGCTCGAACAAATGGCAGGTGACCCAGAAGAAACAGACGTGTGAACTGTTCTTCCGCACGGTGCGCAACTATACGCCAGAGCAGGCGGCAGCGAAGTGTAACACTGGGGAAATGACCAGAAGTCTGCGCGACCTGAGCAAGCCGGTCGACATCTTGCCCCAGGAGCTTTGATCGACGTATCGGCCCCTTCGCGGGTAAACCCACAAGGACTGCATTGGGCTCAAAGCCGCTGCAGGCCTCGTGGTTAGGCTGGCGCAGGCCCTATAGGTGCGAGTGTACCCGCGAAAAAGCCTCGAGGGCCTGCTCAGTCTTCGAGCAAGGTACAGGCCATCACCAGCGCATCCTCACGCCCACCGGCCATCGGGTAGTAGTCACGGCGCCGGCCAATCTCGTTGAAACCATACCGCTCATACAGGCGGTAGGCCGACTGATTACTGGCCCGTACCTCGAGGAAGCACTCACGCCCATTGAGCTGATAAGCCCGGGACATGAGATGCTCGAGCAGCCTCAGTCCAAGGCCGCAGCCCTGGTTTTCGGGTTTCACAGTGATGTTGAGCAGATGCGCCTCATCGATGATCACGTTGATCACGCCATGCCCAACCTGCTGTTGCCCGACGAACATCAGCCAAACTTCGTAGGATTTGAGTGCATCAAGGAAGATGCCCCGCGTCCAGGGGTGGCTGAATGCGGCATATTCGATCTTCAGCACGGCATCCAGATCCGCCTCGGTCATCGGGCGGAAGCTGATCGAGTCACTCATTCAACGCTCTTCCAGCGCGCCATCAGCTGGCGCATCGCTTGCCAGACGTCCGCCTTGCGCTGCGGCTCGTCCATCAACAGTTCAAGGCCCGGCAAAGCCCAGGCATCGCCCAGGCCGTCGACCTTCATGACTTGGTAATAACCTTCGGCGTCTGCGTTGGCGGCATAGCGCATCGCCGGCAAGCCGACCAGCCACAACAGGCTGCATGCGGACTCTTCCAGGCGCGCCTGAATGAAGCCCTGCACGAAATCACGTGCAGCATCCGGGCCCTGGTCCATGTTGCCCCGCACCAGGAGCGGCCAACGTACCGGCTCGCCGATGATCTGCGGAGCATCGGGCAAACCGGCAGCGCGAAGCATGTCCTTGAGCAGCAGATAGGACGGGTCGCGGCTCTGGAAAGGCTGCCCGGTGGCCAGCTCGACCAGCAGCAGGCAACTGCCAGCGCGCAACAGCTGCAACGCAAAACGCGGCGGCGCCACCTGCACCGGGCGCGGCGCAGAGGCCTGCGGCTGCGCATCGGTTGGTTTGGCAAGCACTTTCGGCGTGCTGGCCGGGCGCGGGATTTCGATTTTCGGGCGCTCCCCGGAGCGTGCCTGGGGCGCGCTCGGCGCCGGGTTGGCCGCGGCGATGCTGGGCGGCACTTGGACATCGGCTCGCTCGATTGGCGCTTGCGGCAGCAGCAGTTCAGGGCGCGACGGTGCGGCGAACGGCAGTTCAGCGCGCGGCAGCCAATGCACCACCTGCATGGCGGAAAGGTAGGCGCGGCGGCGAGGTTCGGTCAGCAAGGCTCGAAGGTCCGGGGCGGAGGTTGGAGGGCATTCTAACGTGTACGCCTCGGTTTTTGCAGGGCCTGTCCGACCGAGCGCCGCCCGCGCGGCGCATCGCGAGCTGCGCTCGCTCCTACGTTTGTTTCGGGCCAGTTGAGCCTGGGGGATTTGCGCGCGTACGCCTTGGCGCAAGACGTGATATTGCGTCGTATCAACCAGGCGGTCGCGCGCGCCTGTCACAGGCGTTACTGGCCCGAAACAAACGTAGGAGCGAGCGCAGCTCGCGATGCGCCGCGCGGGCGGCGCTCGGTCGCCCAGCCACTACAAATCTCAAACCAAACACCCCTCATTACAGACCAAGGGGTGAAATCATCCCCTCCGTATGCAGTACAATCGCCCCCCTTTTACTTGGCAACGAGTAGACGCCAATGATCGAACCCAAGCGCGTCCTGCGCGCCCTAGCCGAACACTGGGCCCTGATAGAGCCGCTGTGCGAGCGTTTCGACCAGGGCACCCTGAGCCTGGTGGAACTGCGCCAGCAATTGGGCCGCCAGCAAGTCGAAAGCACGCCGCAGGATATTACCCAGCTGCTCGACGTATGGATCCGCCTGGATATCCTGGTGCCGGTGGCCAAGAGCCCGAACCGATTCGAGCTCAACGCCCAGATTCACGACTTCCTCGCTTACCTGCGCCGCGAGCACCGGCTGGGCCTGTGCCTTGAGATCGAAGCCTACCTGCGCCACCTGGAGCGCCTGGCCGGGCACATCCAGGATGCCTTCGACAACCGCGACAGCGACGACCTGGCCCGTCAGCTGCGCTTGCTCGACATGCGCGTGCGCGACGTGCTGAAGAAACTCGATAACGACGAGCAGGCCCTGGTCGCCGTGGCCGAACGGGCCAAGACCAGCAACCGCCAGATCCCGCTGCGCCAGCGTTACGCAGAAGTGCTGGCGACCTGGGATGAGTACGTCGAGCCGATGATCCAGCTGGTGAACGCCGACGGCGCCTTCGAGCAGGGCGTGCGCAAGGTCGAAACCGTGCTGCTGAAGCTGCTTGGCGAGCAGGCGCGCCTTGGCCACTTGGTCGACGACGACATGCTGCTGCGCACCCACGCACGTATCCTGGAAATGCAGACCAGCGCTCAGTTGACGCTGCGCCACGCCCGCGAACTGCTGCTGCCGCTGCGCGAAGAAGCGCGCCGGCACAACGCCGTGACCCGTGGCGCCGCCCTGGCGCTGTCGGTGATCCGGCGCAAGGGCCTCGATGCCTTGCCGCAAGCAGCCATGCCGTTGTTCACCCGCCCGCAAAGCACCTTCCTGGGCAGTGCCAGCCAGGTCGAGGCCTACGTCTATGCCCTGGCTCGCTTCGAGCCCAAGCCGGCCAAGTTCCCCAAGGCGCACAAGACCCAGAAAGGCCCGCTACCCCGCGCGCCGCGCACCGTCAAAGAGATGCTCGAACGCTGCGAAGATGCCTTGCCGCTGCCAGACCTGATGGTCTGGCTGCTTGAGCAGGAGCCAGAAGGCGCCACCGACGAGCTGCTGTACTGGTTCTCGCGGCTCTCGCGGGAAAAGCGCTTCAAGCGCGAACGCCTGGAACGGCGCGAATACACCACCCAAGAACACCTGGTCAGCTTGCGCTCGTTCGCCCTGACGTCCAGCCGCGAAGCGCAACCTGAAACCAACGCGAGCCCAGCCAATGCATCTTGATCTTTCCGAACTGTCCCAGCTCGCGCCGATCTTCCGCGAGCTGTTCAAGGGCTTCCACGTCAGCCGCCGCGACCCTGAAATGTACGCCCAGCTGTCGAATTTCCAGGACCAGTACCGCACCCTGTTCAAGGCCCTGGGCTTCGAGCTGGTGTGCGACACCCGCGGGTTCTACTACTTCGTGCCCGAGCAGGCCGCCGCGCAGGTCAACAAGACCGCCCAGCGCCTGTCGCTGTTCACCTTCATCCTGGTCGAACACCTTGCCGACCAGGGCCGTGACCCGATGGCCGTGCTCGACGGCGGCAGCATAGGCCGCGACGAGCTGCCCTCGCTGCTGGACAAATACCGCGACCTGTTCCTGCAGGCCGAAGTGCAAACCGTCGAGGAGCTGGAAGAAAAGATCATGCGCCGCATGACTCAGCTCGGCTTCGCCCATGAAGAAGGCGGCATCTACCGCTTCCTGCCGCCGATGCATCGCTTCCTCGACGTGTGCCTGTCGGTACAGCAGGACCGCGACCTGGCGGCCAGCCTGCACAGCGACCTGCCCTTGCCAACCCCGATACTGGTAGAGGAGGAAAGCCCGGAACAACTCAACCGTACCGACGACCCGCTCGACCTTGCGCCGTTCGACGACCAGGAAAGCGAAGAGGACGCCCTGGCCCGGGCCATCCGCGAAGAGCAACAGGAGATTGACGCATGAGCCAGGAACGCTACGGCATTAGCCGCTTTGCATTGCTCAACACCGCAGGCTACAGCCTGGGCCTGTTCCCGCTGGAGCACCCGCTGTCGGTATACGGCGCCAACAACCTGGGTAAATCGGCGTCGATCAACGCCCTGCAGTTCCCGATCCTGGCGCGCATGTCAGACATGAGCTTCGGCAAATACAGCCTCGAGCAGTCACGCCGCTTCTACTTCGCCAGCGATACCTCGTACATCCTCTGCGAACTGAACCTGCCCCACGGGCCACACGTGGTCGGCGTGGTCGGCCGGGGCCCTGGCGGTGGTTTCGGTCACCAGTTCTTCGCCTACAAGGGCGAACTGGACCTGGCCCATTACCAGCAAAACGACACCTGCCTGCGGCAGAAAGAGCTGTTCACCAACCTCGAGCGCCTGGGCCTGAAGGCCTATGAGCTCAAACCTGATGAGCTGCGCCGGCTGCTGGTCGGCGGCCACACCTCGTGCCCGCTGGATTTGACCCTGATCCCACTGCGCTCCACCAGCGAACAGAGCCTGAAAACCTTCCGCGCACTGTTCATCAACCTGCTGCACATGCGCGAGATCACCGCCGCCAAGCTCAAGCAGCTGTTCCTCGATGCCTTCGAGCACAGCCTGCGCTCGGGCAGCGTCGACTACATCGCTGCCTGCGAAGAAGCCTTCCGCGACGTGCGCCGCATGGAACAGGACTACAACGCCCTGGTAGCCGCCGGCCCACTGGTCGAAGCCCTGGCCGGCGGTGTGGCCCAGCGCGACATCCTGCGCGGCAAGCTGCACCGCCTTTCGCCGCTGCTCGACAACCTGCTGGGCACCTGGCAGGAATACGCCATGGCGCGCAAGGAAGAGCTGGTGATCCAGGCCGAGCACTACCGCAGCGAGCAAGACCGCCTGCAGAACGACCAGCGCGGTGGTACTCAGGAGCTGATGCGTCTGGAGCGTGAAATTACCGGTATTCAGCGCTGGCTTGGCGAACTGTCGGTGCTCAAGCACCGTTTCGCGCTGGTCGACGATGTCAAAGTGCTGGAGCAGCAACTGCTGGCCGCCAAGGACGCCCACGACGAACTGGCCGGCGCTCTGGCGCAGTCGCGCCAGTTCAGCGCCGAAGACCTCGACGAACGCGTGCGTGACCTGGAAAAACGCCTGAAGCAGGTCAAGCAGCAGCTCGACCATGCAGACAACAACAGCTACGCACGCCTGCGTGAAGAATTCTCGCAGCAGGACGTCGACCGCCTTATGCGCCTGTTCAACGGCGCGCTGTTCAGCCTGCCACTGGGCGAGCGCGGCATAGAGCTCGACGACAGCGACCTGTGGGTGAAATCCCTGGAAGCTGTGCTCGACGGCTTTAAGGGCGAGCGCTTCGAGGCCCCAGGCCTGTCGATCGACCTTTCCCATATCGAGCCACCGGCGTTGCAGGCCCTTGCCGATCGTGCGGCCCTGCGCGACCAGAAGGAACGCCTGGAGAAGGAGCTCAAGCAGCTCAAGACCCAACAACAGGTCGCCGCCGACCGCACCGCCTCCAAAGCTCAGGCCCAAGCGCTGTATCAGGATGTGCTGGATGCCCAGAAGGCCCTGGAAGACTACCGTCGCAGCGAAACCCTGAGCGCCGAAGAGCCTGAAAAAATGGAGCAACTGGCGCAGATGGAGGCAGCCCAGGATGAGCTCAAGCGCTCCAGCGACGCCTTCACCGAGCGCGTCCAGCAACTGTCGGCCAAGCTGCAGTTGGTGGGCCGCCAGATCGGCGACCTGGAGTCCAAGCAGCGCACCCTCGAAGACGCCCTGCGCCGCCGCCAACTGCTACCGGCCGACCTGCCCTTTGGCACGCCTTACATGGAAGCGGTCGACGACTCCATGGACAACCTGCTGCCGATGCTCAACGACTACCAGGACAGCTGGCAGGCTTTGCAACGGGTCGACAACCAGATCGAGGCGCTTTACGCCCAGGTGCGCCTCAAGGGCGTGGCCAAGTTCGACAGCGAAGACGACATGGAGCGCCGCCTGCAACTGCTGGTCAATGCCTATGCGCACCGCACCGATGAGGCGCTGACCCTGGCCAAGGCGCGCCGCGCCGCCGTCACCGATATCGCCCGGACCCTGCGCAACATCCGCAGCGACTACGACAGCCTCGAACACCAGCTGGCCCTGTTCAACCGCGAGATCAACAAACGTCAGGTGTCCAACCTGGAAAGCTTCCGTGTGGTGCTGGCGCCGAACAAGGAAGCGCTCAAGCACATCGACCAGATCATTCACAGTGCCGGCCAGTACGAGGAAGGCGAGACCCTTTCGGTGTTCGACCTGACCCAAAGCGCCGAACAGGACAACCGCAACGAAGAAGCCAAGGAATACCTGGCGCGCCTGGTAGCGGCCAACCACAATCAGCTGGGCTTGAAGGACCTGTTCGAGCTTGCGTTCGAAATCACCAAGGTCAACGGCCAGCCGATCATCCACGCCGACATCGACGGCGCGGCGTCCAATGGCACCACCATGACCATCAAGGCGCTGACCAACATGTACCTGTTGCTGCACCTGATGGACCGCGACCTGGCCGGGCGCATTCGCTTGCCGTACTACCTTGACGAGGCGGCGGACATCGACGAACGCAACCAGGCGGCGCTGCTTGAAACCAGCCTGCAACTGGGCTTCGTGCCGATTCTGGCGAGCGTCAAGCCGCAGGTGTCGGCACACGTGGCGATCGACCTGGAAGGAGGCAGCGGGCCGAATGGCATCTACATCGACGAGGCGGACTGGAAGTACATCAGCCGGCTGGATGAAGTGAAGGCTATCGTGCGCGAGGATCAGGCCGAAGCGTTGGCCTGAGATTGAAGTATGGGCCGCTCTGCGGCCCATTCGCGGGTGAAGCTGCTCCCACCGGTATTGCACAAGCCGCAAGGGCGGTGCAGTAGCTGTGGGAGCGGATTTTACCCGCGAATCGAGGCCAGCGGCCTTACCTCTGAGATCACTGAGCCCACGGCAGAATCGGGATCGCCGTCACCGCGTTCTGCGGGCTGCCCTCGATCATGCGGTCGCTGTATACCAGGTACACCAACGTGTTGCGCTTCTTGTCGAGAAAGCGCACCACCTGCATGGTCTTGAACACCAGCGAAGTGCGCTCCTTGAACACTTCGTCGCCATCTTTGAGTTCACCCTTGAAACTGATCGGCCCAACCTGCCGGCAAGCAATCGAGGCCTCCGCGCGGTCTTCGGCCAGGCCCAGCCCGCCCTTCACGCCACCGGTCTTGGCACGCGACAGGTAGCAGGTCACACCCTCGACTTTGGGGTCGTCGAAGGCCTCGACCACGATACGGTCGTTGGGCCCAAGGAACTTGAACACGGTCGATACCTGGCCGATCTCTTCAGCGCCGGCCAGCATCGGCAGGGCAAGAGCTGCCAGGGCAAGTACTCGCTTGAACGTTTTCATACCAGCACCAGGTTGTCGCGGTGGACCAATTCCGGCTCGGCGATATAGCCCAGCACGGCCTCGATATGATCGGACGGCTGACCGATGATCTTCTGTGCCTCCAGGGCACTGTAGTTGGCCAGGCCACGGGCCACTTCGGCGCCATCGGGGCCGACGCAGATCACCATCTCGCCACGGCGGAAGCTGCCCTGCACGGTTTTCACACCCACCGGCAGCAGGCTCTTGTTCGCCCCACGCAGCGCCTGCACGGCGCCAGCGTCGAGCACCAGGGTGCCGCGGGTTTGCAGGTGGCCAGCCAGCCACTGCTTGCGCGCAGCCAGCATGCCGCGCTCAGGCGACAACAATGTCCCCAGGCGTTCACCAGCTTTCAGACGGTCCAGCACGCGCTCGATGCGGCCACCGATGATGATGGTGTGGGCACCTGAACGGGCCGCCAGCCGCGCCGCGCGCAGCTTGGTCTGCATACCACCACGGCCCAGCGCACCCCCGGTGCCACCAGCCACGGCATCGAGCGATGGGTCATCGGCGCGGGCTTCGTAAATCAATTGCGCTTCGGGGTTGTTGCGCGGGTCGGCATCGAACATGCCGTCGCGGTCGGTGAGAATCACCAGCAGATCGGCTTCTACGAGGTTGGCCACCAGGGCCGCCAGGGTGTCGTTATCCCCGAAGCGGATCTCGTCGGTGACCACGGTATCGTTCTCGTTGATCACCGGTACCACGCCCAGGTCGACCAAGGTCCGCAGTGTGCTACGGGCATTGAGGTAACGCTTGCGGTCGGACAGGTCGTCGTGGGTCAGAAGAATTTGCGCGGTGTGCTTGCCATGCTCGCCAAAGCTCGACTCCCAGGCCTGCACCAGGCGCATCTGGCCGATCGACGCAGCGGCCTGCAGCTCGTTCATGGCACTGGGTCGCGAAGTCCAGCCAAGCTGGCTCATGCCGGCGGCCACGGCTCCGGAGGAGACCAGTACCAACTCAACGCCTGCTTCACGCAGCGCGACCATCTGCTCGACCCACACGGCCATGGCGCCGCGGTCCAGGCCCTTGCCATCGGCGGTCAGCAGGGCACTGCCAATCTTCACGACCCAGCGCTTGGCGCCTGTCACCTTGCTTCGCATCTTCTTCCAACCTATGTCGAATCTGTAGATACCGTGGATACAAAAACGCCGCTCATCAGAGCGGCGTTTAGTGTACTGCAACCAATCAGTCGCGCACGTAAATGATTTCCGGGCCGTCTTCGTCGTCCTCGAAATCATCGTCCCAGGCGTCGTCGTCACCGATGTCGTGCACGCTCTTGACGCCGGTACGGCGCAAGGTGCGGGCGTCGTCCAGCGCCTGCAGCTGGGCACGGGCTTCGTCTTCGATACGCTGGTCCAGCTCGGCCAACTCTTGGGCATAGGCCGGGTCATTGGCCAGGCGGTCGGCGCGGTCTTCCAGGTAGCGCATCAGGTCATGGCTAAGCTGCTCGGTGCCCTGCTTGGAGATGGCCGAGATCACGTACACCGGACCTTCCCACTGCAGGCGCTCGACCACTTCCTTGACACGCTCGTCGCGCTCGTCGTCCATCAGCATGTCCGACTTGTTCAGTACCAGCCAGCGCTCACGGTCGGTCAACGACGGGCTGAAGCGGGTCAGCTCGTTGATGATGACTTCGGCGGCATCGGCCGGGCTGCTGCCGTCCAGTGGTGCCAGGTCGACCAGGTGCAGCAGCACACGGGTACGCGCCAGGTGCTTGAGGAAGCGGATACCCAGGCCAGCACCGTCGGAGGCGCCCTCGATCAGGCCGGGAATATCGGCGATGACGAAGCTCTTCCAGCGATCGACGCTGACCACACCCAGGTTCGGCACCAGGGTGGTGAACGGGTAGTCGGCGACTTTCGGCTTGGCAGCCGACACAGAACGGATGAAGGTGCTCTTACCGGCGTTCGGCAGGCCCAGCAAGCCGACGTCGGCCAGTACTTTCAGCTCCATCTTCAGGTCGCGCTGGTCACCCGGCTTACCCGGCGTGGTCTGACGTGGCGCACGGTTGGTACTGGACTTGAAACGGGTGTTGCCAAGGCCGTGCCAGCCGCCTTGGGCGACCATCAGCTTCTGCCCTGGGGTTACCAGGTCACCGATGACTTCCTGGGTGGAAGCGTCGATCACGGTGGTGCCGACCGGTACCCGCAGGAACAGGTCATCACCCTTCTTGCCGGTGCAGTCGGTGCTGCCGCCGTTGGAGCCGCGCTGGGCTTCGTGGTGACGGGTGTAGCGGTAGTCGACCAGGGTGTTGAGGTTTTCGTCGGCCACCATATAGACCGAGCCCCCATCACCGCCGTCACCACCGTTGGGGCCGCCGTTCTCGATGAACTTTTCGCGGCGGAAGCTCATGCAACCGTTACCGCCATCACCGGCCTTGACCCGAATGGATACTTCGTCAACAAACTTCATTGAAAACCGCCTCTCGCCGACAAGCGAGTTGAATACCTAAAAAACCTGAGGCTCTTGCAAAAATGAGCGCGGCGGCCCCGTACGACCGTAGAAACCCACGCCGGCAGCCCATACAAACAGCTTTGCAAGAGGCTCACCACAAACGAAAAAGCCCCGTCGCATGACGGGGCTTCTGGAGCGACGTCGCGATTAAGCGGCGACGATGCTCACGTAACGGCGCATGAACTCGCCTTTCTTCTCGAACTTGATCACGCCTTCGATCTTGGCGAACAAAGTGTGGTCCTTGCCCATGCCAACGCCGTAGCCAGCGTGGAATTCGGTGCCGCGCTGACGGACGATGATGTTGCCTGGCTTGATAACCTGGCCGCCATACATCTTCACGCCAAGGCGTTTCGATTCTGAGTCGCGACCGTTACGAGTACTACCACCAGCCTTCTTGTGAGCCATGGTTCAATTCTCCAATAAATTCAGGGGAACCGGGCGATTAAGCCTGGATACCGGTGATTTTGATCTCGGTGAACCACTGGCGGTGGCCCATACGCTTCATGTGGTGCTTACGACGACGGAACTTGATGATGCGAACCTTGTCGTGACGGCCTTGCGAAACGACTTCGGCAACCACTTTAGCGCCGGCGACGACTGGTGCACCGATGGTGACTTCTTCACCGTTGGCAACCAGCAGAACGCGATCGAAAGTCACGGATTCGCCAGTGGCGACTTCCAGTTTTTCGACCTTGAGGAATTCACCTTCAGCGACTTTGTACTGCTTGCCGCCGGTAACGATTACTGCGTAAGACATGGTATTTCTCCGATAATCCTGCTCACCCAGCGCTTTATATGATGAGTATTGGCTGGCATGGCTGCATGGGGCTGGAACGGCCCTGTGCAATTGCGTAAGGCAGGTGCTGCCCAGGAAGTTAGGGTGCGCGATTGTACGCAACCGTGCTTTTGCTTGCAAGTCCCGCCCCCGGCCTGCGGGCACCGCGCCTTGACACACCGGGGCCTGCGACCTAGCATGCCGCGCAACCTCACTGGAGCAGCCGATGCAACCCCAAACCTTCTACCGCGCGGTAGCTGACGATTTCAGCGCCGTCGACGAGATCATCAAGAAGCAGCTGACCTCGCGCGTGCCGCTGGTATCGAAGATCGGCGACTATATCACGTCGGCTGGCGGCAAGCGCTTGCGTCCATTGCTGGTGCTGCTGTGCGGCAAGGCGCTGGGCCGCGAAGGCGACGACCTGCGGCTGCTGGCGGCGACCATCGAGTTCCTGCATACCGCCACCCTGCTGCACGACGACGTGGTCGACATGTCTGGCATGCGCCGCGGCCGCTCCACCGCCAACGCGCTGTGGGGCAACGCGCCGAGCGTGCTGGTGGGCGACTTCCTCTACTCGCGCTCGTTCGAAATGATGGTCGAACTGGGCTCGATGCCGGTCATGCAGATCCTGTCCAAGGCCACCCGCGTGATCGCCGAGGGCGAAGTATTGCAGCTGTCGCGGGTGCGCGATGCCAGCACCACGGAAGAGGTCTACATGGACGTCATCCGTGGCAAGACCGCGATGCTGTTCGAAGCCTCGACCCACAGCGCTGCGGCACTGGCCGGTGCTGACCAGGCCCAGCGCGAGGCCCTGCGCACCTTCGGTGACCACTTGGGCGTGGCGTTCCAGCTGGTCGACGACCTGCTGGACTACCAAGGCGATGCCGAAGCCCTGGGCAAGAACGTCGGCGACGACCTGGCCGAAGGCAAGCCGACCCTGCCGCTGATCTACACCATGCGTGAGGGCACACCGGAGCAGGCTGCGTTGGTGCGCAAAGCGATCCAAAAAGGTGGCCTGGAAGACCTGGAGCAGATTCGCGAGGCCGTCGAAGCCTCGGGCGCTCTGAAGTACACCGCCGAGCTTGCGCGCGACTATGTCAAGCGCGCCATCGCCTGCCTGGAAGTGCTGCCGGCCAGCCAATACCGGGATGCGCTGGTCGAACTGAGCGAGTTCGCGGTCGCCCGCACGCACTGACAGCCCTAGCCGTCCTCTTCGCGGGTGGACCTGCCCCCACACAAAACGTGGGAGCGGGTTCACCCGCGAAGCTTTTGTACGGGCAAAACATTTCCCGCGCAAAACCTTATACAATGTGGGCTTTTAACCCGTCTGTTTAAGGATACGAAGTGAGCACCTTGCCGCCCTGCCCCAAATGCAACTCCGAATACACCTACGAGGATGGCACCCAGCTGATCTGCCCCGAGTGCGCACACGAATGGTCCGCCAGCGGCGAAGCTGAAGCCGCAAGCGATGACGTGGTGAAGAAGGACTCGGTCGGCAATGTTCTGCAGGACGGCGATACCGTTACCGTGATCAAGGACCTCAAGGTCAAAGGGTCGTCCCTGGTGGTCAAGGTTGGTACCAAGGTCAAGAACATCCGCCTGTGCGATGGCGACCACGACATCGACTGCAAGATCGATGGCATCGGCGCAATGAAGCTGAAGTCGGAATTCGTGCGTAAGGTCTGATTACAAAATCCGCCAATTGGCGCTTGCTATTCTGATAATAGGAATTATTCTCATTGAGGTCACTTTCAAGGAGAATAGCCATGACTTATCTGATAGACGCCTGGCTGGATCGTCCCCACCCCTACCTGCGCATTCTTCATCGCGAAACCGGTGAGGTCTGCGCAATGCTCGAAGAAGACGCCTTGGACGAGCTGCGTGATCAGGGTGATCTGGACTTGTGCGGGCTCAATTCTAGCGAGCCGATGGTGCTCAAGGAGCTGGTGCGCAATTTGTTCCTGTTCTGCTACGCACGGGCCTTGCGCCCAGGGGGAACAGACTGGAATTGAGGCCGGCAGCGCCGGCCTCAGCGGTATTACAGAACGTCGAGCAGCTCGACGTCGAACACCAGAGTACTGTGCGGGGGAATGCCACCAACGCCTTGGGCGCCGTAGGCCAGTTCGCTCGGCACGTACAGGCGCCATTTGCTGCCGGCGTTCATCAGCTGCAAGGCTTCGGTCCAGCCAGCGATCACGCCACCAACCGGAAATTCAGCCGGCTGGCCACGGTCGTAGGAGCTGTCGAAGACGGTGCCGTCGATCAGGGTGCCGTGGTAGTGGGTGCGCACGTTGCTTTCGCGGGTCGGCTTGGCGCCATCACCTGCGGTCAGCACTTCGAACTGCAGGCCCGAAGCCAGGGTGGTGACGCCGTCACGCTTGGCGTTCTCGACTAGGAATTGCTTGCCAGCAGCAGCGGCAGCTTCGGCCTTGGCAGCAGCTTCTGCTTGCATCACCTCGCGGATGACCTTGAAGCTGGCCGACAGGTCGGCCTCGCTGACACGGCTGTCGGCGCCGTTGAAGGCGTCGGTCAGGCCGGCCAGGATGGCTTCCAGGCTGACGCCTGGTGGTGGGTTGTCGCGCAGCTGGCCGCCCAGCTGACGGCCAATGCCGTAGCTGACGCGGGTTTCGTCGGTGGACAGGTTGAGTTCGGACATTGTCGTGCTCCACTGCAGGGCGCCATGCAGCCGCGCCCGTGATGAAAAGGGCGAGCAGCCTAGCACACTGCTAGCGCCGCTCGTTAATTGAAACCAGCGCTCGCCCCGGCGGGGCGATCAGTGCTTGGTCAGCTTGTCCAGGTAGCCCATGCAGAAGGCCGAAACCACGAAGGTCATGTGGATGATCACGTACCACATCAGGTACTCGGTAGAGATGTTCTGCGCGTCCATGAACACCCGTAGCAGGTGAATGGATGAAATCGCCACGATCGATGCAGCCACTTTCATCTTCAGCGACGAAGAGTCCATCTTGCCCAGCCAGTTGAGCTTCTCCTTGCTCTCGTCGATGTCCAGCTGCGAGACGAAGTTTTCGTAACCGGAGATCATCACCATCACCAGCAGACCGCCAACCAGCGACATGTCGATCAGCGACAGGATGACCAGAATCAGGTCGGCTTCGCTGAGCGCGAAGACGTTAGGCAGGACGTGGACAACTTCCTGGAAGAACTTCAGCGCCAAGGCAAGCAAGCCGAGGGACAGGCCGAAGTAGATGGGAGCGAGCAGCCAACGGGAGGCGTACATCGCGTTCTCGAGAAAACGTTCCATGAGGGTTGGGACTCGTCAGGTGACTGAAAAACGAGCGCGAGTATAGCCAGCCACCTGTGACAGCAAAAGCCTGCGGCATGGTGCCGCGCTAGTGAATGTGTGGGCTCAGGTTTCAGGATGGAACTGATAGTCCCCCAGGTTGCGGCAGCGCTCACCGTTGATACGCCGCAGCTGAGCCTGCAGGTGCAGGCACCAGATCTGTGGATCATCGGCCACCTGATACCCGTGCAAGGTCAGGCTGTCGAGAATGGCGTTGAGCACGGACTCGGCCACCATCGGCCCATGGAAGGGGCCTTGGGCTTTTATGGCCGAGGGTTGTTCACCGGCCATGCCGGCGGCAAACAGCAAGGTCCACATACCGTTGTCACCGGCCAATGGGCGAATGCTGCATTCGATACGGGTCACCAGGCCAAGGCACTGGCGAGTAAGGCTGAGGTTGCGCATGGCCGCGTCCCCTCCAATGAACCCTGTTCAGCCCGGAACACCCGGGCTGTTTCCATCCTGAACCCTGATACTGTCCTTAAGTTCCAGCATAGAAGAACAGCACGAAAAGATGGAAAACCGGCGCTGAACGGTAGCACATGGCCGCTAGCGCCGGTTTATTGACTCAAGCCGGTTTGGCTTGAGCGATTACCTCTTCCAAGCGCTCTTTCTCTGCACGCTCGATTTCCTCCTCACCGATCATCTCGGCAATCTCCCGCAGGCGCTCGACAACCCTGGCATTCACGCTGCCCTCGGTGAACTGGCCCTTGTCATCGAGAACCCCGGCCTCCTCGCCCACCAGCAGGCTCAGGGCTTCGTCAGCCTGGCTCACGGCATAGACGTGGAACATGCCGTTTTCCACCGCCTGCAGCACGCGTTCGTCGAGCATCAATGTGGCGACATTGGCGCGTGGGATGATCACCCCTTGCTCCCCGGTCAAGCCACGGGCCTCGCAAAGGCGGAAGAAGCCCTCGATCTTCTCGTTGACCCCACCCACCGCCTGCACTTCGCCGAACTGGTTGATCGAGCCGGTGATGGCAAAGCATTGTTTGAGCGGCGTGCGCGACAAGGCCGAGATCAGCGTGCACGCTTCACCCAGCGAAGCGCTGTCGCCATCGACGTATCCGTAGGACTGCTCCAGGGCGATGCTGGCGGAAATCGCCAAAGGGAATTCCTGGGCATAACGGCTGCCCAGGTATCCGGTGAGGATCATCACGCCCTTGGAGTGAATCGGCTGGCCAAGGTTGACCTCGCGCTCGATGTCGACGATGCCACTGCCACCGGGGTAGACCGTGGCAGAGATACGCGCCGGCATGCCGAAGGCCGAGTCGCCGACTTCAAGCACGGTCAAGCCATTGCACTTGCCGATGGCCGCACCTTCGGTATCGATCAGGATGATGCCGGCCAGCATGTCGTCGAGCACCCGTTGCGATACCCGCCCGGTGCGGGTGGCCTTGGCCTTGAGTGCACGCTCGATGTGGCCGGCGTCGGTCATCTCGTCGCTGGCCAGCTGACGGATGAAATCAGCTTCGCTGACCAACTGGAACAGGTCGCCGATACGCGCCGACAGGCGCGATTGGTTCTCTGCCAGGCGGGCGCTGTAGGTGGCAAGGCGCGCCACCGCATCACTGGTCAGCGGTGCCATGCCCTCTTCGTTGGTACGGGTGCGCAGCAGCTGAGCGAACTGCTCGAGGTTCTCGTCGACCATCGGCATGTCTTCGTCGAAGTCGACCAGCACGCGGAACATCTCCTGGAAGTCCGGGTCGTGGTCCTGCAGCGCGTAGTACAACTGGCGCGAGCCGATGATCACCAGCTTGATGTTCAGAGGAATCATCTGCGGGGTCAGGCTGACTGTCGCGACACGGCCCAGCTCACCCAGCGGCGACTCCATTTTCAGCTTGCGCGACTGCAAGGCGCGCTTGAGCGCGTCCCAGACGAACGGCTCGCCGAGCATCTTTTCCGCTTCCAGAATCAGGAAACCGCCGTTTGCGCGGTGCAGCGCGCCGGGGCGCAACTGCCGATAGGAAGTATAAAGCGCGCCTTGGTCGGTGCTGTATTCGATGCGGCCGAACAGGTTGTCGTAGGTCGGGTGCGGTTCGAACACCACTGGCGCCCCCCCGTCGGCGTGGTGGCCAACCACCAGGCTTGGCGCGTACTGCTCTTCGAGCAGCTTGCGCGCAACCGCGTCGGTCTTGCTGTCCTCAACCAGTTGCTCGACCACGGTACGCAGCAGATTCAGCTGCATGGACTGCAAGTAGGCGCAGACAGCCGCGTTTTCGGCGTATTTTTCCGACAATGGCGCCAGCAGCGGTTGCAGCGCCAGGGTGATGGTTTCTTCGTTGAGCTGACGAAGCTGGTTGTTCGACTCACGTTTCCATTGCGGCAGGCTGGCAAGCTCCTCGTTGAGCTGCTCCTCCAGCAAGGCAATGTCCTCATGAAACTGCTCGCGAACGTCTTCTGGCAACTGGGCGAATTCGGCCTCGTCCAGCGCCTTGCCATCGGCCATCGGGGTGAAGGCGACATTGCTGGCATCGCGGTACAGGGCCACGTCCTTTTCCAGCGAGGCACGCTCGATCACATCCAGCGCGCGGTCGTAGCGCTGATTGAAGGCGCGGTCGATGGCGCCTTTCTTCTGCTGGTAGGAAGGGTGCTCGAACACCGCCGGGAAGGTTGCCAGCAGGTTATCGATCAAGCCGTTCATGTCGCTGATGAACTCGGCCGCGCTGCCCGAAGGCAACTCCAGTGCACGGGGCTCGCGGGTGTCATCGAAATGGTTGACGTAAAGCCAGTCGCTGGGGGTTTGCTGGCGCTTGCCTTCGGCCTTGAGGTAGCGCTTGACGAACGAGAAGCGACCCGTCCCGGGCTCGCCCATCACATACACGTTATAACCAGGGCGCGGCATTGCCACGCCGAACTGCAGGGCCTCGACAGCACGTTCTTGGCCCAGGACTCCGCGAAACGGCTCCAGATCGTCGGTATTGGTAAAGGCAAACTGCTCGGGTGAGAAACGCCGGGTCAGGGCTTCAGGCGCAAGACGCAGGCGCGCAGCGACAGGATCGGGCATTGGGTTTCCTTACTTCGGCGGGGCAGATACTCAGCATTCTGGCGCTGCCAGCGCGCGCGTTGCAAGGCTCTGCCGGACTTTATATCGCTACGGCGAAGCTGCAACGCCATGCAAATTTTTCGCAATCAATGACGCAACCTTTAGAACATGCCTAAACTCCAACTTGCGCGGGTGGGTGAAATGCTTTCCCGACTTGGCAACCGAGTTGCCAGATAACCCTGACCCTTGGTTAAGACAAATAGAGAACAAAGCTATGAAACGGATTCTTCTGGGTACTCTGTTCACCGTGGTTTCGCTCAACGCCCTCGCTGAAGCGCCGGGCGGCCCGAACTGCGGCTGGGGCAACATGCTGTTCGAAGGCCAGCGCGGTACGCCGGCCCACTTCCTGGCTTCGACCACCAACGGCACCTCCGGTAACGCCACCTTCGGCATGACCTCTGGTACCAACGGCTGCTCGACCAAGGCTTCGCTGACCTACGGCGGCAAGTCCTGGTTCGCCATGAATGGCATGATGAACGAACTGTCCGAAGACATGGCCATGGGCCAGGGCGAAGCCCTGACCACCTATGCCGTGGTTCTGGGCGTCGCTCCTGAAGATCGCGGCTACTTCGCCTCGGTCACCCACCAGCACTTCAACCAGATCTTCAGCAGCGCCGATGCAACCGCTGAAACCGTGCACACCAACACCCTGGCCGTTCTGAAGAACGACCCACGTCTGGCCAAGTACGCTACCGAGGCCTGATTGCAGCTACTCCCGCCCCTTCAGGGGCGGGTTTCGCCTTTTCGGCATCGTTTAGAAGTAGTTGCCCCATATGCTCAAACGCCTCGCTTCCCTCGCGCTGCTAGCCTGCGCGCCCGTTCATGCCATGCCCGTTGTGCACGCCGACCGCATTCAGCAACTGGCCAACACCCCGTATTGGATTGCCCTGGGCCACTATGAAACCGCCAAGCTCGGAGGCTGGCGCAGCTATGTGGACGACGACGCCTTCTTCCTTGCCAAGGACGGTGCTCATCACCCGGACCAGGAACTGGAAGCCACCGTGCAAGCGCTGTATGCCCCCGCCAGCCTCGGTGACAAGCATGCCCAGTGCGTATTTCCCGCGCGCACCCGCTGGTTGCGTGAACAACTCGACCTGCAAGGCCTGCCGCAGCCCGATTGTCAGGAATTCAAGACGTGGTACCAGTCGATCGACCCGCACAGTGCGGCGCTGATCTTCCCGGCAGCCTACCTGAACAGCCCCTCATCGATGTTCGGCCATACCTTGCTGCGCATCGACCAGACCAACACCCGCAGCGACGACACCACGCTGCTGAGCTACGCGATCAACTTCGGCGCCTATATCGAAGGCAGCGACAACAGCATTCTGTATGCCTGGAAAGGCCTGATGGGCGGTTACCCGGGCCTGTTCGCGCTCATGCCTTACCAAGAGAAGCTCTCTGAATACCGCAGCCTTGAGAACCGCGACCTGTGGGAATACCAGCTGGACCTGACCCCGGAGGAAACCGGGCGCATGGTCGAGCATGTCTGGGAGCTGAAACAGATCCAGTTCGATTATTTCTTCTTCGACGAAAACTGCTCGTACCGCCTGCTGGAGCTACTGCAAGTGGCCCGTCCAAGCCTGGACCTGACCTCGCAGTTCCCCCTCACTGCCATTCCCACCGACACGGTCAAGGCGGTGAAGCAATCTGGCCTGGTAGCCAGCGAAACCTATCGCCCGTCACGCGAACGTGAACTACTGGCCCGTGCCGAGCCATTGGACCATGATGAAAAACGTCAGGTATTGGCGGTCAGTGCCGATACCGCGCAACTGCAAAGCCCCGACTTCAAAGCCCTGCCCCGCGATCGCCAGGCACTGGTGCAGGATGCCGCCTACCGCTTGGAGCGCTACCGTGCCAACGGCCAGGAGCGAGACCCTGGGCAGGCCAAGCGCAGCTTCGAGCTGCTGCGAGCGATCAACACCAACCCGCCCCCGCCCCTGCAGATCGAACGCCCCGGCTTGCCTGAGGACGGCCACGACTCGCGCACCTGGCAATTGGGGGTAGGCACCCGTGAAGATCGTGCCTATGCCGAATATGGCCTGCGCATGGCCTACCACGACCTTAATGACAACGCCTATGGCTTCCCACTGGGTGCACAGATCGAGATTCTGCAACTCAAAGTGCGCCAGTACGAAGGCAACGACTGGCAGGTTCAGCGCCTTGATCTTGCCACCATCCGCTCCCTGACCCCACGCAACGAGCTGCTCAAACCATGGTCCTGGCAGGTGGCAGGTGGCCTGGAACGGGTGCCTGGTAAACATGACGATGAGGTGCTGGTCAGCCATGTGAATGGCGGCGCCGGTGGTACCTGGCAGCTGGCCGACGACCTGCTGGGCTTCGCCTTGGGTACGGTGCGGGTGGAGCACCACAACGACTTCGCCCAGTTCATCGCCCCAGCGACAGGGTTCAATGGTGGGCTGCTGTGGCGCAACGGCCTGGGCAACATGACCTTGGAAGCCAAAGGTGATTACTTCACCAATGGCGAAGTACGGCGCAGCATCAGCCTGAACCAGCAGTGGGAGATCAGCCAGAACCTGGGGCTGAGGTTGAGTGCTTCGCGGCAGTTCAGCCACTTGGCGACGGCGCAGAACGAAGTGATGCTGCAGCTGAAGTGGTATCACTATTGAGGCCAATGAGGGCGCCATGCGCCCTACTGGCAGCACACCCGGCGCCTGCCAATGTGACCCCATCGACTCTTTGACACTGTTTTGACAGCCCCCCGACAAATCGCCACCTAGACTTTGCGGTATCTCCCAACGGGTTCAGGTGGTCATGTTGCGGTACCTTTTCGGCTTGTGCGTCGCGCTGCTACTGGCGGCTTGCGAAACTACCCACGATCAGATGATCGGGCATGGCTACCCGCCTGCTTACGCCGACGGTTATCAGGACGGTTGCAGCAGCGGCCACCAGGCTGCCGGGCTGATGGTCGGCAACTTTCGCAAGAACGTGCCACGCTACCTGCACGAGCGACAGTATGAAGCCGGCTGGGACGATGGTTTTCGCCAGTGCCAGGCGATGCAGAACAGCGAAGAGCAGCGCCAGTACCACGAGCGTTTTTGGGACGAGCGCGACCGTCAGTGGCAGCAGGAGAAAGACCAAGGCGCGGCCCGGGCCTACCGCCGCTGAATCCTGACTGGGCAGCGTCGCAAACCGACATCCACTGAAACCTCAAGCCTGCCATGCTGGTCTGCATTACGAGGAGGCCATCGCATGAGCCGAGCATTCGTCAACGAAGACCAAGCCGCCGCCCAGGCCGACCAGCCTGTGGAACGACGTGTCAGCGACCAGCCCAATTACGTTACCGCCAATGGCTTGCGCCAGCTGCAACAGCGCCTGAGCGAGTTGAATGCATTGCGCAGCGAGCTACAAGCCCAGGGTGAGCGCGCAGACAAGCAGCGCCTGGCCGATACCGAGCGTGACCTTCGTTACTTCAACGCGCGAGTACAGAGTGCGCAGGTAGTGCCGCCGGCCACATCGCGCAGCAGCGTACAGATTGGCAGCCGGGTAAGGTTCATCGATGAGCACGACCAGACGCACGAAGTGCAGCTGGTAGGCGAAGACGAAGCCGATGCCGGGCGCGGGATGATCAACTGGGGCTCACCGCTGGGACGCGCCCTGCTCGGGGCAGTGCCCGGGGATGAGGTGGTATGGCGGCGACCGCTGGGCGAGCAGATGATCGAGGTGGTTGAAATCAGCTGAATGCACGGGGCTGCGCTGTGTGCCAGCCCCGTCAGCCTTGATCAGACCACGCCCTGGGCCAGCATGGCATCGGCGACTTTCACGAAACCTGCAATGTTGGCACCTTTGACGTAGTTGACCTTTCCGTCGGCCTCTTCACCGTAATGTACGCAGGCATGGTGAATCGACTGCATGATGTTGTGTAGCTTGCTGTCCACTTCACCGGCCGTCCACAGCAGGCGCATGGCGTTCTGCGACATCTCAAGGCCCGATACGGCTACCCCACCGGCGTTGGACGCCTTGCCTGGGGCATAAAGGATGCCGGCATCGATGAACAGGTCTACCGCTGCCAGGGTGGTGGGCATGTTGGCGCCCTCGGCTACGCAGATGCAGCCGTTGCGCAGCAACGTGCGAGCGTCTTCGATGCCCAGCTCGTTCTGCGTGGCACAGGGCAGCGCGATGTCGCACGGCAGGCTCCAGGGCGTCTGGCCCTTGCGGAACTCCAGGCCAAAGGCCTCGGCAAGCTCGCTGATGCGCCCGCGTGCGACGTTCTTGAGCTGCATAACTGCTTCCCATTGGGCTTCGGTCAGGCCGCCCTCGGCGTACAGCGTACCCTCGGAGTCGGACAGCGAAATCACCTTGCCGCCCAAGTCCATGACCTTGCGCGCAGCGTATTGGGCAACATTGCCCGACCCGGAAATTGCCACGCGACGGCCATCGACACGCAGGCCCTGGCGCTTGAGCATTTCTTCGGCGAAGTACACACAGCCATAGCCTGTGGCTTCAGGGCGGATCAGGCTACCGCCATAGGTCATGCCTTTGCCGGTCAGCACCGAAGTGAACTGGTTGGCCAGGCGCTTGTACTGGCCGAACATGAAGCCGATTTCGCGAGCGCCAACGCCAATATCCCCGGCCGGCACATCGCAATCGGCGCCAATGTGGCGGTACAGCTCGCTCATGAAGGCTTGGCAGAAGCGCATCACTTCAGCATCGCTCTTGCCTTTGGGATCGAAGTCCGAGCCTCCCTTACCACCGCCCATCGGCAGCGAGGTGAGGGAATTCTTGAACACCTGTTCGAAGGCCAGGAACTTGAGCACGCTCAGGTTCACCGACGGGTGAAAACGCAGGCCACCTTTGTACGGCCCAATGGCGCTGCTCATCTGGATGCGATAGCCACGGTTGACCTGGACCTTGCCCTGGTCATCGACCCACGACACCCGGAACAGAACAGCGCGCTCAGGCTCGACCATGCGTTCGAGGATGCCCGACTGCAGGTAGCGAGGGTTAGCCTCCAGAAACGGCCATAGTGTGCGCAGCACTTCTTCCACTGCCTGATGGAATTCGGGCTGGCCTGGGTCGCGCTGTTGAAGGCGTGCGAGGAAACTGTCGACGGATTCGATCATGGTAGACATCTCACCAAGAGGATTGGACTTATTGGTTTTTCCCGGAATGTACCAAGAAGCAATCGCACCGGAACAGGGCGAAATGTCGTTTTTATGAAATTATTTGGTGCGTTTTATATAAGTGTATACAAAAAGCATTTTGTCGATACCCCAATATCCGGTAAGGGTACTTCCACTTGAGCGCAGCGAAGCGGGCGGTGTGTCCCCTTGGTAGAGAAGCGGGATTACCTGCAACATGGGTTCAACCTGGCACAAAAATGGGGCCACTAAGGGCCCCATTTTTGTGCATCAAGAAGACCAGCTTACTGGG
>NZ_JBJJLN010000058.1:0-23554 GCF_046230725.1 Pseudomonas sp. KCJK9000
GGATGTGGTCTCTGCGCGCGATGCCGTCGACACCTTCGTCTACACCATCCGCGATGCCGGTGGCGATGAAAGCACTACGACCCTGACTATCAACGTGCATGACCCCCGAATCGAAGTGTGCATGGACGGCACAGCCACTGTGTTCGAAAATGCTTTGGACCTGAACAAAGATGGCAGCGATCTCGCCGCAGGTACGGTCACTGGCAGCGACCCGGCATCGCCCCTGGAAACAGCCTCTGGCAGCCTGGCCGGTTTGGCCAGCGGCGGCATCGGTGCGTTGTCTTACAGCCTGGTGGGAAGCGCCGTTGGTCAATATGGACAGATTCAGCTCAATGCAGATGGCAGCTACACCTACACCTTGACGTCCCCGGCAAGCTCCCCGGTTCATACCAACGACGGCGCCAACACTGTCACAGAGTCCTTTACCTATCAGGTACAGGACGCCTATGGCCATTCGGCCACGAGCACCCTTGTCATATCCATCGTCGACGACGTGCCACAAGCACATAGCGATGAGGTCAGCGTGTACAAAGGCGACGAAGTGCGCGGCAACGTGCTCTACAACGACGTGGTCGGCGCCGATGTGCGCAGTGACGGCAACTACGTGGTGGGTGTACGGGCGGGCAGTGACACGTCCACATCGGCCATCGGCCAGTTAAATACTCAGGTGAATGGCCAATACGGTTACCTGTCGATCGATGAGAAAGGCAACGCGGTCTATCACTCGAACCCAGATGTGGTCTCTGCG
Organism: Pseudomonas sp. KCJK9000; assembly: GCF_046230725.1. NCBI lineage: Bacteria > Pseudomonadati > Pseudomonadota > Gammaproteobacteria > Pseudomonadales > Pseudomonadaceae > Pseudomonas > Pseudomonas sp. KCJK9000. Next base: position 749 of record NZ_JBJJLN010000058.1, read on the forward strand.
CGCGATGCCGTCGACACCTTCGTTTACACCATTCGCGATGCCGATGGAGACGAAAGCACCACGACCCTGGCCATCAATGTGCATGACCCAAGGCTCGAAGCCTGCACGGATCGTGATGTCACGGTGTACGAAAAAGCTCTGGACCTGCACGAGGATGGGAATGATTTGGCCGCAGGCAGCGTTACTGGCAGCGACCCGAGTTCGACCGGGGAAACGGCCAGTGGCAGCCTGGTAGGTTCGGTTGCCAATGCTGTGGGGGCCCTGACCTTCAGCTTGGTGGGCAATGCGGTCGGCCAATACGGGCAGATCAGCATCCACCCCGACGGCAGCTATACCTACACACTTACCTCACCTGCCAACACACCTGGCGCTGATTCAGCAGTTGAATATTTCACCTACAAAGCCACCGATTCGCTGGGCCATAGCATCACCAGCAACATCGCCATCACCATCGTCGACGATGTGCCCAAGGCGGTGTGCGCCGAGCGCAGCATCACCCCCGGTCAGGTGGACTCCAACGTGCTGCTGGTCATCGATGTGTCCAGCAGCATGGCGGCTGCCTCCGGCGTACCGGGCATGACCCGGTTGGAAGCGGCCAAGCAGGCCATTGCTGCATTGCTCGATAAATACGATGACATGGGTGACATCAAAGTGCAGATCGTCACCTTCGGCAGCGGCGCGCAGGTACAGGCAGCCGAATGGGTCAGCATCGATGTGGCCAAGACCATCGTCAATGGACTGCACGCAGGGGGTTCGACCTATTATGACAGTGCAGCTAGCGCAGCCCAGACAGCCTTTGCCCAGGGTGGCAAGCTGGCCGGCGCGCAGAATGTCAGCTACTTCTTCTCCGATGGCGAACCGACCTTCGGGCACGCGATAACTGGCGCACGCGAGGCCAGCTGGGAAAGCTTCCTCGACAGTAATGGCATCAAGTCCTACGCCGTAGGTCTTGGCCGAGACATCAATGCGGGCAACCTCAATCCATTGGCCTACGACGGCAGTACTCACACCGACACTGATTCGGTGATAGTGACCAACCTCAACCAACTCGATGATGTGCTCTCGGGCACTGTGCAAGGCTCACCGATCACCGGCAGTTTGCTCAGTGGTGGCACCTTCGGTGCCGATGGCGGCTTCATCAAGGCCCTGCTGGTGGACGGGACAACCTACACCTACGACCCCAAAGCCAATGCAGGGCAGGGTGGCTATCAGGCCAGCGGCGGCGCCGACCAGGCCAGCTTCGATACCACTGCCAATACCCTGGCCATCAAGACCAGTATGGGCGGCAGCCTGCTGGTGAACATGGATAGCGGCGAGTACACCTACACGCCGCCCAAGGGCAGCGACAGTAGCCAGGCCGAGCGCTTCGGCTTCACCGTCAGTGACAGCGACGGCGATACCAGCAGTGCCAGCCTCGTCGTGCGTATCGATGGCAATCATGCACCGGTAGCGGTCGCCGACCACATCATTACCAATATCACTGGCGCCAATCTGACCGTGCCGTCCGAAGTATTGCTGGCCAATGACCAGGATGCCGACAACGACCGCCTGAGTGCTTCCCCCATCACCGTCAACACCGGCTTTGCCGACAAGGGTACAGGCTTCAGCCTGGGCAGTGGCATCCCGACCATCACCTTCGATGCCCATGCCAACTCGTTCAGCAATCAGTTCAAAGCCCTGGAACGCAGCGCTTTCACCAGTGCCGCTGGCAGCATGAGTGCGGCGCTGGTGGTGCTCGGGTACCTTGGTGCTATCACTAGTAGCAACGCCAACAGTGAGGATGTGATCACCGTGAGCCTGCGCAAGGGCGAAACCTTGCAGGTTGACCATGATCGCCCCGACGGCAACCTGAGCCTTGAGTGGAAGGATGCCAACGGCAGCTACCAGCCGCTTGCCGACGGCGGCAGTTTTACGGCCAGCCATGACGGCATCTACAGCATCCATGTGGTCAATCAGATCAACCCATCAGACAACAGCAAAGCCGCCGAGAGCTACAAATTGAGCATGGTGGTCGACTACAGCAATGCTGTGAACGACGTGCACCAGGCCAGCTACGCGCTTACCGATGGCCACGGGGGTAATGCAACTGGCGCGGTGGACATCACCTACCATGCCGGCAGCATACTCGACGGCACTCCAGGCGATGATGTGCTGATGGCTAGCAACGCCAATGCTCTGCTTAATGGTGGGGAAGGCAACGATGTGTTGGTGGGGGGCGCGGGCAATGACACCCTGCATGGCGGCAATGGCAATGACCTGCTGATCGGCGGCCTTGGCAACGACCTGCTTGATGGCGGGGCGGGCAACGATACCGCCAGCTATGCCTCGGCCACTGCCGGGGTGACTGTCGACCTGAGCCTGAGCGGCCCTCAAGATACCGGTGCTGCCGGTGTCGACACCTTGACCGGCATCGAGAACCTGATCGGTTCAGACTACAACGACACTTTGATCGGCGATGCCGGCGACAATACCCTCAACGGAGGCCGCGGCAACGATGTACTCAAGGGTGGTGACGGCAATGACATCCTTGTTGGTGGGCCTGGCAACGATGTCATGACGGGTGGCAACGGCAATGACACCTTCGTCTGGCAGAAGGGTGACAGCGGGCATGACACGGTCACTGACTTCACGCCAGGCAGTGATCACCTGGATCTTTCGCAGCTGCTGCAGGGCGAGAATGCCACTGCCGCTTCCCTGGACGACTATCTGCACTTCAGGGTCAGTGGTAGCGGCAACGCGGTGGTTTCCACCATCGAAGTCAGCAGTGTAGCCGGGGCGGCAGCCACCCAGACCATCGACTTGGCAGGCGTCGACCTGGCCCAGCATTACGGCGTGACGGCAGGGGCGGGCGGGGTGATTTCAGCGGGGCCGGATACGGCGACGATCATCACCGGCATGATCAATGATCATTCGTTGAAGGTCGATACGGTGTGATGCTCACCTGCTCACACAGGTGCTGTGCTGCTTCAACCGCGGCACAGCACCCTGCGGACTCACGCGCCAAGGCGTGAGCTCAGGCAATGCCTCAAAAGGGCCTGCGCAGGGTTTTCTGCTTGAGGATATACACGCTGACCAGCACGGCACTGGTCAGCATGAAAATTCTTGCCCAGAACAACGGCACCAGGTAGCAGGATAGACCGATGCTGGCCCACATCAGCCCGATGGCGTAAACCTTGCCCTTGAGCGGAATGCCTTCACCATTGAGGTAATCACGAATCCATGGCCCGAGCTTGGGGTGGTTGACCAGCCACTCATGAAAGCGCGGCGAACTGCGTGCGAAGCAAGCAGCCGCCAACAGCAGAAACGGGGTGGTGGGCAACACCGGCAGAAAGATGCCCAGCACCCCCAGCGCAACACTGAGCCAGCCCAGCGCCAGCAGCAGGTAGCGCACGGTCGACTCAGTGATGGCGCGGCTTGAGCAGTGCAGGCTTCTCTTCAGGTGCGTGCAGCAGCAGGAACAGCGCGCTCAACGCTTCAGGGATCTGCACGATCATATCGTCCTGCAGGTTGGCATTGCTGGCGATGTCGGCGAACTCGGGCTGTTCGTCGAACAGGCCGGACCCGACCATGATCGGCAGCAGCATCTCGCTGACTTCTTCCTCGGCATTTTCGAACCAGGCTTCTTCACGCAGGAATACACCCTCCATGAAGCCGATGCACCAGCCGCGCAGGTCGGAGTCGTCCGGCTCGTCGGTCAGGTCCAGGTCGCAGGGCAGGTCGAATTCCTCGTCGCTTGCCAGTTGGCGGGCGATGTGGCCTTTGAGGGCTGCCAGGGTCGCCTCGATCTCGGTGCGCTGCGCATCGCTGGCGTAGTGAGGCTCTTCAGCGAACAGCGCGTTGATCCATTCACGTTCGGGAACATCCTCGGAACAGATCGACAGCGCGGTCAGGTAGCCGTGTGCGGCGACGTAGTCCAGCGCTTCTTCGTGCAGCTCGTCGGCGTCGAGGAAGGCTTGCAGGCGGGTCAGTTGCTCGGCGAAGGACATTACAGGGCTACCTTGGGGAATAAACGATAGTGAATTCTAGCACCTTGCGGCGGCGGCGGGGCAAAGGGAACGTCTGTCACCGGGCATCCTGTAAGGGTCAGCACTGCGGTATACTCCGCCGTTTTTCATCCAAGGGCGAGATTTACCGGCCCTTGGTAAAAGCCGCTTACGCTTCTTGCGTGTGCGGAGCGGGTTTTTCGTCCAGCCTGTGTCCAGGGTGGTACGGCGATTTCTGGAGTTGCACATGCTCGAACAGGCTCAGCGCGTTCTCAAGGATATCTTCGGTTACGACAGTTTCCGTGGGCGCCAGGCAGCGATCATCGAATGCGTGGCCAATGGCGGCGATGCCTTGGTACTGATGCCTACCGGTGGCGGCAAGTCGCTGTGCTTCCAGGTGCCGGGCCTGCTGCGTCCGGGCCTCACGGTGGTGGTGTCGCCACTGATCGCGTTGATGGATGACCAAGTCGCCACATTGGACGAACTCGGCGTTCCCGCTGCAGCGCTGAATTCAACCCTGAGCCCCGAGCAACAGCGTGATCTGGCCGGGCGTCTGCGCCGGGGCGAGGTGAAGATGCTGTACTTGGCGCCAGAGCGCCTGGTTCAGCCGCGGATGCTGGATTTTCTGCGCGGGCTGGACATCTCGCTGTTCGCCATTGACGAAGCCCACTGCGTTTCGCAATGGGGCCATGACTTCCGCCCCGAATATCTGCAACTGGGGCAATTGGCCGAGTTGTTCCCCCACGTACCGCGCATTGCCCTGACCGCCACCGCCGATATGCGCACCCGTGAGGAGATCGTCCAGCGCCTGCACCTGCAGGGCGCCGAGCGCTTCCTGTCGAGCTTCGACCGCCCCAACATCTTCTACCGTATCGTGCCCAAAGAGGCGCCACGCAAGCAACTGATGGCCTTCCTCGCCGAGCGCCGTGGCAACGCCGGTATCGTCTACTGCCTGTCGCGCAAGAAAGTCGATGAGACCGCAGCGTTCCTTTGCGATCAAGGCTTCCCGGCATTGCCGTACCACGCAGGGCTTGCCGCCGAAACCCGAGCGGCCAACCAGCATCGGTTCCTCAACGAGGAAGGGCTGATCATGGTCGCTACCATTGCCTTTGGGATGGGCATCGACAAGCCCAACGTGCGTTTCGTTGCTCACCTCGATTTGCCCAAGTCGCTGGAGGCCTACTACCAGGAAACCGGGCGTGCCGGCCGTGATGGGCTGCCCTCCGATGCCTGGATGGCTTACGGTCTGCAGGACATGGTGATGCTCAAGCAGATGCTGCAGAACTCCGAAGGCGACGAGCGCCATAAGCGCGTCGAGCAGCACAAGCTTGACGCCATGCTGGCCCTGTGTGAAGAAACCCGCTGCCGGCGCCAGGCGTTGCTGGCCTACTTCGATGAAACCCTCGAACAGCCCTGCGGCCATTGCGACAACTGCGTAGATCAGGTCCAGACCTGGGACGCCACCGAGCCTGCTCGCCAGGCACTGTCGGCGGTGTTCCGTACCGGGCAACGTTATGGGGTGGGTCACCTGATCGATGTGTTGCTGGGCAAGGACACTGAAAAGGTACGCAACTTCGGCCACGAAAAGCTCTCGGTTTTCGGTGTGGGCAAGGGCTTGTCCGAGGCAGAATGGCGTTCGCTGTTCCGCCAACTGGTGGCGCGCGGCTTGGTTGATATCGATCTTGAAGGTTATGGCGGCCTGCGCTTGTCCGACCGCTGCCGGCCGCTGCTGCGTGGGGAGGTGAACCTGCAGCTGCGTCGTGACCTCAAGCCACAGATCGTGGCCAAAACTTCCTCCAGCGGCGGCAGCCCGGCCAGCCAGCTGGTGCGCTCCGAGGAGCGCGAGCTGTGGGAGGCTCTACGCGCCCTGCGGCGCAAGTTGGCCGAAGAACACAGCGTGCCGCCCTATGTCATTTTCCCCGATTCCACCTTGCTGGAAATGCTCCGTAGCCAGCCTACTAGCCTCAGCGACATGGCTCAGGTCAGCGGTGTGGGGGCGCGCAAGCTGGAGCGCTATGGCCAAGCCTTCCTGGAAGTGCTCAACGGCGCCGGCGGTACTGCCGAAGCGCCTAAGGTTGTACTCGACCTGCGCCATGAATTGGTCAGCCTGGCTCGCGCTGGTATGACGCCAGCGCAAATCGCCGGGCAGCTCAACTGCAGCGAAAAGAACGTGTATAGCCTGTTGGCCGAAGCCCTTGGCCGCCAGGAGCTGAGCCTTGAGCAGGCGCTTGATCTGCCGCAAGATCTGATGATGGAGGTCCAGGATGCTTTCCTCGATGGCGAGGGCGAACTGCCGCCGGTTTCGGCAATTGCCCCCTTGTTTGGCGCACGGGTGCCAGAGGGTGTGCTGTATTGCATACGAGCAGCATTGGCGGCCGAGTTCGAACTCTGATTGGGCGGCATTTCAGTCAAATACTGACGTTTGTCATGCTTTTTGACGATTTTCACACGTATCTTTAGAGGTCAGCCTTGCCTCATGCCATGGGGCATGGTTAGCTGGCTAATAATTAGTTCAAGTCTATGAGTTGCTTATGCCCCTGACCGACAATCAACACCGCTTCGGCATGCAGCTGGCGCAGATGTCTCGTGGCTGGCGTGCCGAACTGGACCGCCGTTTGGCCGGGCTCAATCTGTCCCAGGCGCGCTGGCTGGTGTTGCTACACCTGGCCCGCTTCGAGGAGGCGCCTACTCAGCGAGAGCTGGCGCAGAGCGTCGGTGTCGAGGGCCCGACCCTGGCGCGCTTGCTGGATAGCCTGGAAACACAAGGCCTGGTGCGGCGCCAAGCGGTTCTGGAGGATCGGCGGGCGAAGAAGATTCTGCTGTGCCCACCCGCCAAACCTTTGATCGAACAGATCGAAACCATTGCTAATGCCCTGCGCATTGAGCTGTTCACCGGCGTGGACGAGGCGGACCTGCAAGTGTGCATGCGTGTGCATGCCAAGATTCTCGCCAACCTTGAAAGGTCCTGATGCCCGACGGCCTGCATGGCCGCGCCTGCAGGCTAGAATGTATGCCCAAGGTTGAGGTACACCGCCTGTTCATGGGCGGTGTTGGCGCCATAGCTGAGGTTCAACGGGCCCAGCGGCGTCTCCAACCCTAGAAATATGCTTGCCGCATTGATATAGCCGCTGTCGAAGGCGTTGTCGTTATTCCACACCCGGCCCCTCTCAAGCGACCCACCCAGGTACAGTGGGAAGTCCAGTGGCAGGTAGGCCCGTGGGGTCAGGCGCCGGTAGTACACCACCCGCAGCAGGCTGGCGTTCTGCCCCGAAAGCGAGTCCTGGCGCAAGCCCGAAAGCTCCCTGGCCCCGCCCAGTACGAAGCTTGAGGTCACCACTTCGGTATCATCGAGTGTTCGCCCATAGCGTCCACCCAGCACGAAGGTGTTCGGGCCACTGCTGATCGCCTTATCCACGTTCAGCAACCATTGCCGGTAATCGTAATCCGAATCCAGGGATTTGTCGTACTTGCGCAAGGTCAGGCTGATGTCTTCGCCACTGTGCGGAAAATACACATTGTCGAGTGTGTCGAAGGAGTATTTGAGCTCGTAGAAACCTTCATTGAAACTCACCGAAGGCAGGTCTTGTTCGCCTACTCGCACGTCAGCCTTACCCCAGGCTTTGCCCAGCCCCAGGCGGACCTCACCTGAAGTGCCGATCTGACGGCCAAGGTTCAGGCCAAAGCCGTAGCGTTCCAGGCGGTACTCGGCGATCGGGTCGTTATCCAGGGTCGCTTCGATGTTCTGAGAGCCCAGGTCCAGATAAGGAGCCACGAAGTAGCGCGACCCGACGTCAAGGGGCTGGTAAAACTCGCTGTAAAGTTCCTGTTGTTCGCCGATCTGGGCGCGCGTAAGCCATTCGGCGCCCAGCCGATTGATGCCGTTCATGCGGTAGCTGGCGCCGAGGTTGAAGGCACTGTCGCCGCGTAGGTCATCCGATAGATTAAGGCCTAAACGCAGATAGTCAGTGCCACCGCGCTTGCCTCGCGCATTGATGACCAGGATGTTGTCCTGGCCCTTGTGCACCACGCGGTACTGCACCCTGTCGAAGTAGTCCAGGCCGTACAGCGTGCCCATGTCGGTCTGCAGACGGTCGAGTGCCAGCGGTTCGCCGAGCGGCTGGCGGATGTAATAGCGGATCACATCGTCGCTGACCTTGGAGTCGTTTTCTATTCTGATCGCAGTGATCAGCGGCGTTCGCTGGCTTGAGGAGCGGGCTACAGCCAGGTTGGCGTCCCCATCGGGTTGGCGCAACACTGCCAGGCGTGTGCCTAGCAAGCGGGTGGCTCTGTAGCCGGCATCGATCATGTCTTGAGCGCGGCCGAAGTCGGTGACACCGAAGGCGGCCAGTTGCGGCTGGATCAGAATGTCGTCGCGGTGCAGATTGGCCAGTTGTTCTTCGGAATTGCGCCGGGTCATCAGGGTGATCGACTGGTTGAGCACGTCGACCACTGTGGCCAGTTGCTTACGGTCACGTAGCGGCGTACCAATATCGACGACGATCGCCAGATCCACACCCATTTCACGCGCCACATCGAGCGGAATGTTGTCCACCATGCCTCCGTCCACCAACAGCCGACCTTCCAGTTCGACAGGCGCGAACACGGCCGGGATCGACATGCTGGCGCGGATCACCTGGGGCAAGTGGCCACGGCGGAACACGACTTTTTCGCCACTGGCGATGTCGGTGGCAACGGCGCGGAAGGGTATCGGCAGCTTGTCGAAGTCGCGGGTGTCGGCTGTGTGCGCCAGCTTGCTTTCCAGCAGCAGCGCTAGGTTTTGACCCTGGATCACGCCAAGGGGCAGGCCCAGGCTGCCGTCGTCGCGAAAACTAAGTTTCTGCTTGACCAGAAAGTCGCGGTCATCTTGCTTGCGCCGGAATGGCACATCGCGACGTGGCGGGGCATCCGACAGGGCCTGTTGCCAGTCCAGCGTGGTGGCGAGCGTTTCCAGCTCTTGGACGCTGTAGCCCGACGCGTACAGCCCGCCGACCACTGCGCCCATGCTGGTGCCGGCGATGGCATCGATGCGCACGCCCTGTTCCTCCAGGGCCTTGAGCACGCCAATATGGGCCAGACCGCGAGCGGCGCCGCCAGATAGCACCAGGCCGATCTTAGGGTGCGCAGGCTCGGCGGCCCATACGGTGAGAGCGGTGGCGGTCAGTAAAAGGCATAACAGCAGGCGGCGCATCGTGAGTCTCAAACCGAAGGCGAAAGACCGCTAGTATAAGCGGCCCCTCACCAGGAGAGATCTCAGCAATGGCTGACAACAAGCCGCAAATCGTCATCACATATTGCACGCAGTGCCAGTGGTTGTTGCGCGCAGCCTGGCTTGCCCAGGAGTTGCTCAGCACCTTCAGCGACGACATTGGCCGGGTGGCGCTGGAGCCGGCTACCGGCGGGATATTTCGCATCACGTGCGATGGCGTGCAGATCTGGGAGCGCAAAGCCGATGGTGGTTTCCCCGACGCGAAGGTGCTGAAGCAGCGCGTGCGCGACCAGATCGACCCTCAGCGCCATCTGGGCCATAACGACCGTTGATCATGGGGCTTGGGCCGGCACTTTGGGTCTGGTCGGTTGTTCGGCGGACATTCGGCTGGAAAGCACGATGGCAAAGATGATCAGCGCACCACCCAGCAGCATGCGCAGGGTTGGCGTTTCGGCGAAGATCGCCCAGGCGACAGCGATACCGTAAACCGGCTCCATGGCGAACACGACAGCGGCGGTGCGCGCCTTGATCACCGCCAAGCTAGCCACGAACAGGCTATGGGCAATACCTGTGCAGAATACGCCGAGCAAGGCGATCCACAGCCAGTCCCGGCCCGCGACCTGGCTCAGGCCGGGGCCTGCGAACGGCAGCAGGCACACGCCGACCACCAGGTTCTGCCACAGCGCCGCCTGCACGGCTGGCAAGCGCCCAGAACCTGCACGGTTGGTCAGCGACAGCAGGGAGAACAGCAAGCCTGAAAGCAATGCCCAGAGCAGCCCGCCGGTGGCTTGGCTGGCCAGGTCGAATGACGGGGTAACCAGAATCAGCCCGATACTGACCAATAGCACCAGCACGCCTTCGTTGCGGCGGATGCGCTCACGGAACAACAGCCCCTCGAGTATCACGGTGAAGGCCGGGAAGCTGGCAAAGCCCAGTGTGGCGATGGCCACGCCGCCGACCTTCACAGCGATGAAAAAGCTGACCCAGTGGCCGGCCAGCAGCATGCCGCCAAAAAGCAGGCGGCGTGTGTCCTGGCCACTCAGGCGTTGCCAACCCGGCCCGGTCAGGCTGGCGAACAGCGCCAAGGCCAACACGGCGAACGCTGCCCGGCCGAACACGATGACCGCCGGGCTGGCGCTGGCTGCCAGCTTGCCGAAGACGCCGGTCAAACCGAAGAACAGCGCACCGAAGTGCAGGGCGGCGAGGGCAGTGCGGCGGTTCATTGCAAATCCTTGGGTCGTTTCTGGCAGCCTGTTAAGTGGCCTCATTTGCCAAAGCGCTGGTGCAGCGCAGTGTAAAACTTCTGAAGGGAGGTTGCTGGCGCTGTTGAGCCAGATACACGCGGCCTGGCCAGCAGCAGGCAAGGATGCATAAAGCACAAAAAAATCGCAGCCCAGGGCCTGTTTGCGCAGGGTAGGGCAAAAGCGTCACGGGGTTGGCGTTGATCAGGTGGGGAATGCCCGGCGTTGATCACGCATCAACAGGGCAGTAAACAGCCGCGTGGCTTCGTTGATGCCAGGCGTGCAGGGGGGCGGGCAGCGACCCGGGTTATCAGCTACAGGCTGATGCGCCCGAGGAGGATGTCGCGGAACATGGCGAAGTCACCCATCAGGCTGTACCAGGGGTGCTTGAACGTGGCCGGCTTGTTCCGCTCGTAGCAAAAATGCCCAACCCAGGCGAACCCGTAGCCGAAGACCGGCACTGCCAACAATAGCAACCATTTCCCACTGGCGATCGTATAGGCCAGCAGCGCTATCACCAGGCTGGTGCCCACGAAATGCAGGCGCCGGCAGGTGGGGTTGCTGTGTTCGCCCAAATAGTACGGATAGAACTCGGCGAAGGTGCGAAACGATGTAGAGGTGGCCATGATCAGTACTCCGGCATTATCACTTTTAGACGGGATACACAGCGTGGAGCCTGAATCGAGTCTAGAGTGAATGGCGGAGCCAGCCAGTGACAATCGGCGCCAAATGAGTATCCTTGGGGGTAACCGCACGAAGCGGTCAGCAAAAGAAGCCTGCCATGAGTGAAAGAACCACGTCCGCCAGCTGGGCATCAGGGATTGTCAAGGCGCTGGAGCTCGAAGGGCTCGACTGCCCGGCCATGTTCAAGCAATTGGGGCTGGATTTCGCCGCTCTCGACGACCCGGACGCGCGGTTTCCACAAGACGCCATGACCCGCCTCTGGCAGCTGGCGGTGGAGCTTTCTGGTAATGAAGCCATCGGCCTGAACATGGCCCGGGTAGTGCGCCCGGCTTCGTTTCACGTGGTGGGTTACGCGCTGATGTCCAGCCGTACGTTGGCCGAAGGCTTCGAGCGGTTGGTGCGCTACCAGCGAATCATTGCCGAAAGCTCTGACCTGAGTTTCACGCTTGGTCCTGAAGGCTACTCGCTGATTCTGACGGTACATGGCGATCACCTGCCCCCCACCCGGCACAGCGCCGAAGCATCGCTGGCCTGTGCCCTGGCGTTGTGCAAGTGGCTGAGCGGCAGGCCCGTGCAGCCTCGTCGGGTGCTGGTACAAGGCCCGCAGCCCAAAGATATCGAGCCATACAAGGTGGCGTTTCATTCACCTTTGGTGTTCGGCGCGCCCCACGATGCATTGCTGTTCGAGCGGGCCGACATGGAGGCCCCGCTGCCTACCGCAAATGAAGCCATGGCGATCCTGCACGATCGCTTCGCCGGTGAATACCTTGCGCGCTTTTCGGAAAGTCGCGTTACCCACAGGGTGCGCCAGGTGTTGTGCCGCATCTTGCCGCAGGGCGAGCCGAAGCGCGAAACCCTGGCCCGGGCGCTGCACCTTTCCGAACGCACCTTGCAGCGGCGTTTGCAGGAAGAAGGGACAAGCTTTCAGAACCTGCTCGACGACACTCGTCGCGAACTGGCCGAGCAGTATCTGGCGCAACCAGGCATGACGTTGTTGGAAACTGCCTACCTGCTCGGCTTTGCCGACCCGAGCAACTTCTACCGGGCGTTCCGCCGATGGTTCGATGAAACGCCTAGCGAATACAGAGCTCGGCTGGGCACCGAGCCCAGTGATGTCAGTGACGCCAGAACGCCGGCATACACAACACCAGCACCGTGATGATCTCCAGGCGGCCGAGCAACATGCCGGTGGCAAGAATCCACTTGGCGGCGTCTGGTAGCGACGAGTAATTACCAGATGGGCCAACCACCTCGCCCAGCCCCGGACCTACGCCCGATACCGTGCCGGCAGCACCGGTCAGTGCCGTCATCCAATCCACGCCCAGCAGCGACAGCAACAATGCCATCACGCAGATAGTGATGGCAAAGAAGAACGAGAAGGTCAGAATCGAGCGCACGATCTCTTCGTCCAACCGGTGACCGTTGTACTTCTGCTTGATCACTGCACGCGGGTGGATAAGCTGGTTGAGGCTGGCCTTGAGCAGAATGTAGGCCACCTGGAAGCGGAAGATCTTGATACCGCCGGCCGTCGAGCCGGAGCAGCCGCCGACAAAGCCCAGGTAGAAGAACAGCATCAGCGAGAAGTTGCCCCACAGGCTGTAGTCGCCCAAGGCGAAGCCTGTGGTTGTGACCACCGACGTCACGTTGAGCGCGACGTGGCGCAAGGCGTCGAGCCAATGCAGGTTGGTGGTGTACCAGTACCAGGTGCCGAGCACCAGCCATGTCACCACCAGCATGCCCAGCAGGCCCTGAACCTGCTGGTCGCGCAACAATGCCCGGCGATTGCCGCGCAGGGTCGCTACGTACAGGGTGAAGGGCAGGCTGCCGAGGATCATTACCACCACCGCTACCCAGTGCACCGCTGGGATGTCCCACTTGGCAAGCGACTGGTCGGAGGTGGAGAAACCGCCAGTGGAGATGGCAGACATGGCGTGGTTGATGGCATCGAACGGGGTCATACCGGCCCACCAGAAGGCCAGTGCTCCCAGAATCGAGAAGCCCACGTACACGCCGACGATCGACTTGGCCACCATATGAGAGCGCGGCATGACCTTTTCCGAGCGGTCGGACGACTCGGTCTGGAACAACCGCATGCCGCCGATGCGCAGCAGCGGCAGAATGGCCACGGCCATGGCGATAAAGCCGATACCTCCGAGCCAGTGCAGCATCGAACGCCACATCAAGATGCCTGGCGACATGTTGTCCAGCCCGCTCAGCACCGTTGCGCCAGTGGCGGTGATGCCGGACATGCTTTCGAAGAATGCGTCGGTGTAGCTGATGTGCTGGGTCAGCAGAAATGGCAGCGCGGCGAAAATGCACACCACAACCCAGCTGCTGACCGTCAACAGGTACATGTCCCGCGGGCGCAGGTGAACGTGCTCGGGGCGCCCCTGCACGACCAAGGCCAGGCCTGCGATGAAGGTAATCAGGCTGGACCACAGAAACGAGGGCATGTCGCGGGTGCGTTCGAAGATCACCAGGGTCGCCATGGGCACGGCCATGCCGACGGCCAGGGTGATCAGGAAGATGCCGATGATGAAACCAATGATCCTTAAGGTCGGCAACGCCATGTGATCTGCTCGGGCTCGAAACGGAAGGGCGCCATTCTACCTATGGTCCTGATGATGTAAACGCTAGAATGGCTGCACATTTACCTGCCAGGAGGGTAGCCGATGGAGGCTCTCGACGCATTGCTCAACCGTGTTTCCGTGCCACGCCTGACCGACCCTGCGCCCAATCAGGCGCAGCGCGAGGCGCTGTTCCAGGCCGCGCTCAGGGCGCCGGACCACGGCCAGCTGCGGCCATGGCGCTTTTTGACCATTGAAGGTCAGGGCCGTGAAAAGCTCGGTGAACTGTTCGCCCAGGCGTTGCAGAACAAGGGCGATGCGAGCCCGGCTGCGGTGGACAAGGCCCGTGCAATGCCGCTGCGCGCGCCGCTGTTGATCGTGGTGATCGCCAAGCTGCAAGACCACTTCAAGGTTCCAAAGTCTGAGCAGCGTCTGGCCGCAGGTTGTGCCGCCCACGGCATTCTGATTGCGGCCCATGCCCAGGGAATTGGCGCGGTGTGGCGCACGGGCGATATGGCCTTCGATGCTCACGTTCATCAAGGCCTGGGCTTGGCCGAGAACGAAGAATTGATCGGTTACCTCTATGTCGGTACTCCGCTGACCGAGCCGCGCACGGCGCCGGTTCTGGAAACCGCAGATTTCGTGAGCGTTTGGGGCGCGTGATGGGTTGGAAGCTTCGCGCATGAACCCGCTTGCACAGTGGCTGCGCAGGTTTGGGCCTGGGCTGCTACCGCCATATGGTCGGGCCGTTTCTACCCGTGCAAGCGGGTTCACCCGCTAAGAGGCCGGCCAGGCCAGCCTCGCTTAACTGCCAGTCGTCACGGTTAGCGGCAACTCCAGACGGGCCACGAACCCGCCTTGGGGGTGATTCTCCAATACCAGGCCGCCGCCATGGCGCTCAGCGGCCTTGCGTGCAATCGCAAGGCCCAGCCCATGGCCTGCGGCTTCTTGCCCTGGGGCCCGGAAGAACGGCTCACCCAGTTGCGCCAGGTGCTCCGGAGCAGCCCCCGGGCCATGGTCACGCACGCTCAGCATGACTTTCTCCTGCTCGCGCCTGGCGCTGATTTCGATCGGTTGCCCGGCAGGGTTGAAGCGCAGCGCGTTGCGCAGCAGATTGTCCACCGCACGCTCTATCAGGGTCGGCCAGCCTTGCAGTGTCAGCCCAGGCTGAGCTTCAAGCTTCACTTCCTGTTCCGGGGCGCTGAGTTGGGCGTCCTTGCGCACGCTGCCAAGCAGCGCGTTGATGTCCACCGGCTCGGCGTGGGCTTGCTCGGCATCGACCCTGGCCAGCGTCAAAATCTCGCTGATCAGGTCTTCCAGGCGGTCACACTCACGGGTCAGGCGTGGCCACAGCGCCTGGCGCTGATCGGTATCGGCGCGCTCGGCCAGGGCCAAAGCGATGCGCAGGCGCGCCAGGGGCGAACGCAGCTCGTGGGACACGTCGCGCAACAGTTGGCGCTGGCTGCCGATCAGGCTTTGCAGGCGCGCGCCCATCTTGTTGAAGTCTGTGGCCAGCACGCCGAACTCGTCTCGCCGCGCGGCCAGGCGAGCCAGGCTGTTCTGCTGGTACGTGGCCTGGCCGAGGTCGTGCACGGCGCCGCGCAGGCGGCTGAGCGGGCGGGTGATGGACAGCGTGACAAGCAGGCTGAACAAGGTCAGCACGACCAATGCGATGCCCAGCGCACTCAAAGGCCAAAGCAGGCTGTCGCGGTGCCAGGCGTCAAGCTCCGGGTGCGGGATGCGGTAGATCAGCAGGTAAGTTTCGCCTGTAGTGGGGCTGGTGTATTCCTCGGTCAAGCGCCGCCACGGTAGGCGCCGCTCGTCATTATGCTGACGGGCCTCGAAGGCGGCGGCGCGGCGCGGGAAGGTGCCGGGCACCACGGCGTCGCCGCTGTCGTCGAGCACCTGGACATCAATCTTGTAGCGCTGCTTGCGTTGCTCCAGGAAGGCTTGAGCGGACTCCAGGCCCTCATGCTCATAATGCTGAGCCCACTGGCTGGCCATGGTTTTAAGGCCCGGGTGGCGGCTAAGAATCCAGGCGTCCTGGTTGAGCATGTGGCCCAAAAGGATCGACAGGCCCGCAACCAAGGCGATGGCCAGCCAGAAGCTGGCCAGGATGCGCCAGAACAAGGAACGCAAGAGCACCTCCTAAACGAGAAAAGCCCGGCCCGCTGGAGGGCGGGCCGGGTACAGAGGGACAGCTTACTGGGCCTTGGCGGCTTTTTCAGCTTTCCAGGCCTGGAACTCTTTCCATTCAGCTTTGCGTGCTTCGCGTTCTTTCTGCAGTTCGTCGAACTTCTTCTGCTGGTCAGGCTTGAGCAGCGCCCGCACTTGGCTGTCAGTCTTGTCGTGGCTGGCCTTGAGCTCGTCTTTCATGGCTTTCTGGTCGGCTGCTGGCAGCTTGTTCAGGTAGCGCTCGGTGATTGCCCGGCGGTTCTGCATTTGCTCGCCCATCAGCTTGCCGATCTGCTGGCGTTGATCGCGGCTCAGATCCAGTTGCGCAAAGGCTGCGTCACCGCGATGGTGCGGGCCTTCGTGGCGTGGGCCGCCATCAGGCATTGCCATGGCCACGGTCGGCAGGGCGGCGGCGAACATCAGAGCGATAAGGGTCTTGCGCATGGTGTCTCTCCTTTCATGGGCCGGTTGCTACCGGATGAGCCCAGTCTAGGGAGATCAAGGTCAAGCGCCGTCAGTGCAGGGTAAAGGCAGGGTAAAGATGGGGCGCGGGTGGCCCCATGACGGTTTACAGGCTGTAGTAGTAGCCGCGGCTGCGCAATGCCACAATCCTTGGGCGCCCGTCGGCGTGGGGGCCGACCTTCTTGCGCAGGTTGCTCACATGCATGTCCAGGCTGCGGTCATACAGGGTCAGCTTGCGGCCCAGGGCTATCTGTGCCAGTTCCTGCTTGTCCAGCGGCTCGCCGGGCTGACGCAGAAGCGCTTCGAGGATACGGCTTTCAGACAGCGTCAGGCTCATGTCGCGACCCTCTATGCTGACCACGCCGCGCACCGGGCTGAAGGCAAGGTCACCGATTTCCAACTGGGTAGCGGTGGCCGTGGGGTGGCTGCGGCGCAGCACGGCACGCAGGCGGGCGGTGAGCTCGCGGGGGTCGCAGGGCTTGGCCAGGTAGTCGTCGGCGCCCAGTTCAAGGCCCAGAATGCGGTCCAGGGGTTCGCCCCGTGCCGACAACATCAGCACCGGGAGCTCGGCATGTTCGCTGCGCAGTTGCTTGAGCAGCTCAAGGCCGCTGCCGTCGGGCAGCATCACATCCAGTATGACTGCCGCCGGTGCCTGTTCGGCAAGCGCCTGGCGCGCGCTCTGGCCATCGTGGCAGGCGCGTACCGCAAACCCCTCCTGGGTCAGCCAGCTGCCGAGCAGCTCGCAGAGTTCCTGGTCATCATCAATCAGTAACAGCTCGCTCATGACTCACTCAATTCAACCATTGACGGCGTCTACGGTGTCCGCCAGTGGCAAAGATACCGCAGACTGAGCACGAGTGTGCAATTGCAGCGCATGCGCCACGCCGCCGGCTTGACCGGCGACGCGGGTGCAGGTCAAGGCAGGACTTGCTTGAAAGGCTTGACGAGCACGTTGTCGTAGACACCCGCGGCGATATACGGGTCGGCATCGGCCCAGGCCTGGGCGGCGGTGAGGGAGTCGAACTCAGCGACGATCAGGCTGCCGCTGAAGCCAGCTTCGCCTGGGTCGTTGCTGTCGATGGCCGGGTGCGGGCCGGCCAGCACCACGCGGCCTTCAGCCTTGAGCTGCTGCAGGCGCTCGATGTGTGCAGGCCGGGCGGCCAGGCGTTTTTCCAGGGAGTTCGCGACGTCGCTGGCGATGATGGCGTAGAGCATGTCAATCCTTGGGTTTGGAAGGGGAAGGTTCATCGTGCAGGTGACGGGACAGGTATACGCCCTGCGCCACCAGGAAGAGCACGGTCATGCCGAGGCTGCCAAAGACTTTGAAGTCCACCCAGAATTCCTGGAAGGTAAAGGCTACGAACAGGTTGGCGGCACCGCAGAAAACGAAGAAAACGACCCACGCCACGTTCAGGCGTGACCAGATGGCATCGGGAAGGGTCAGCGCATGGCCCATGATGCGCTTGATCAATACCCGGTCGCCGATGAAGTGGCTCCCGGCGAAGGCAAGGGCGAACAGCCAATTGACCACCGGTGCCTTCCATTTGAGGAAGGTTTCGCTATGGAACGTCAATGTAAGGCCGCCGAACACCAGGCAGGCGATCAGGGTAAGCCACTGGCCTTTCTCCAGCTTGCGCTGGCGCAGGAACAGGGCACCGTACACCACCAGCGAACTGACGATCAGTACCGCTGTGGCACTGTAGATACCGCCGAATTCGAAGCTGTGGCCAGCGACCTCCATAGGCCGTGGGTCAAGCTTGTAGACGATGAAGAACAGCAGCAGCGGGATGAAATCGATGAATTGTTTCACAATGGCAGCCAGAATCGGGATGTGACGGCATAATAACAAACATCGATTCCAGCGAAAGCGCTCCTCCATGAATGTTGATCTGCACTGTCACAGCACGGCCTCCGATGGCGCCCTCTCGCCCACGGACCTGGTCGCCCGGGCCCATGAGCACGGGGTGCAAACGCTGGCACTGACCGACCACGACACCCTCGAAGGCCTGCCCGAGGCGCGCCAGGCCTGCGCGGCGCACGGCATGCACTGGGTCAGCGGGGTTGAGCTATCGTGCACCTGGGGTGGTGCGACCATTCACGTGCTGGGCTACGATTTTCCGCTCGATGCGCCCCCATTGCTGGAGGCTATCGAGGCCTTGCACCGGGGGCGCTGGCTTCGCGCCGAAGAAATCGACAAACGGTTGGCGGCCAAGGGCATGCCAGGCGCCCTCGAGGGGGCCAGAGCCGTGCAGCAGGAATTGGGCGACAGCGCCAACGCTCCAGCCCGCCCGCATTTCGCCGAATTTCTGGTGCGTGTCGGCCATGCCAAGGACCGCGGCGAGGCCTTTCGCAAGTGGCTGGGCGCCGGCAAACTGGGCGATGTCAAACAGCATTGGCCAACCCTCGAAGAAACTGTCGCCACTCTGCGCCAGTCCAAAGCATGGGTGAGCCTTGCCCACCCTATGCATTACGAACTGACGCGCAGCAAGCGCAGGCGCCTGATTGCCGACTATATTCAGGCAGGAGGGCAGGCACTTGAAGTCGTCAACGGGATGATGCCTGCCGAGCAGGTGGGCACTATGTCCATCCTGACCCGTGAGTTCGGCCTGCTGGCAAGTGCTGGCAGCGATTTCCACGGCCCCGGCACCTGGGGCGAGATCGGTGCCTATCGGCCATTGCCCGAGGACCTGCCACCTCTGTGGCGTCGATTCAGTCATGAACAGCCTATGGCGCTTTGAACAGGATGACTTCGTGAGCCAATTTTTCCAGATTCATCCGGAGAACCCCCAGCCGCGCCTGATCCGTCAGGCAGTGGAAATCATCCGCAAGGGCGGGGTGGTGGTCTACCCGACCGACTCGGCCTATGCCTTGGGTTGCCAGATCGGCGACAAGGCGGCGATCGAGCGTGTGCGCCGCCTGCGGGGCCTGGACAAGACTCACAACTTTACGCTGATGTGCTGCGACATGTCGCAATTAGGGTTGTATGCCAAAGTCGACACCGGCACGTTCCGTCTGCTCAAGGCCCATGTGCCTGGGCCATATACCTTCATCCTCAATGGCACCCGCGAGGTCCCGCGCCTGCTGCTGCACGAAAAACGCCGCACCATCGGCCTGCGCGTGCCGGATCATGCCATCACCCTGGCGCTGTTGGCCGAACTGGGCGAGCCGTTGATGAGCGTGAGCCTGATCTTGCCGGGTGACAGCGAGCCGATGACCGACCCTTACGAGATTCGCGAGCGCCTGGAGCACCATGTGGACTTGGTCATCGATGGTGGCTTTGGCGACCTCAAGGCATCGACCATCATCGACCTGTCCGGTGATGAACCTGAACTGATCCGCGAAGGTTGTGGCGACCCGACGCCATTCATGGTCAACGCGTGAGCCAGGTGGAGGCACCCGAGGCCTCGCCTCAGCAATTGCAGTTGGCCTTGGTCTATGGCGAAGCGCTGACTGAAATGCCGGTGGATTTGTATATCCCCCCAGATGCACTCGAAGTCATCCTTGAAGCCTTCGAAGGCCCGCTTGATTTGCTGTTGTACCTGATCCGCAAGCAGAACATCGACATCCTCGACATCCCCGTGGCGGAAATCACCCGTCAGTACATGGGCTACGTCGAGCTGATGAAAAGCGTGCGTCTGGAGCTGGCCGCCGAATACCTGGTAATGGCGGCCATGCTAGCCGAGATCAAGTCGCGCATGCTGTTGCCGCGTTCGGCTGCGATTGAGGAGGAAGAGGGCGACCCCCGCGCCGAACTGATCCGCCGCTTGCAGGAATACGAGCGTTTCAAGGCTGCCGCCGAAGGCATCGATGCACTGCCTCGGGTTGGCCGTGAAGTCGTGGTGCCGTGCCTGGACGCCCCGCAGGCCAAAGTGCGCAAACTGCTGCCGCAGGTCAGCCTGGAAGAGCTGCTGTTGTCCATGGCTGAGGTGATGCGCCGTAATGATCTTTTCGAAAGCCACCAGATCAGTCGCGAGACATTGTCCACTCGCGAGCGCATGAGTGATGTGCTGGAGCGCCTCAAAGGCGGCGCCTTCGTACCGTTCGTCGAGCTGTTTGGGGCTGAGGAGGGTAAGCTGGGGGTGGTAGTGACCTTCATGGCGATCCTTGAGTTGGTGAAGGAATCCCTAGTCGAACTGGTGCAGAATGAGCCATTCGCGCCGATCCATGTGCGGCTGCGCCCCGAGACTGTCGAAGACCCTGATGAATCTGAATGAACCGCGCGACCTGGCGTCGCTGATCGAAGCCTTTCTGCTCGCCTCGGGCAAGCCGCAGTCGCTCGAGCGCCTGTACGAGCTGTTCGAGGAGGCCGAGCGCCCTGAGCCCAAGGTGTTCAAAAAGGCGTTGGAGGTGCTAGGGAAGTCATGCGCCGGGCGGGCCTTCGAACTCAAGGAGGTCGCCAGTGGCTTTCGCTTGCAGATCCGCGAAGACTTCGCCCCGTGGGTCGGCCGGTTGTGGGAGGAGCGCCCACAGCGTTATTCGAGGGCCCTGCTCGAAACACTGGCGCTGATTGGCTACCGCCAGCCCATCACCCGTGGTGAGATCGAAGATGTGCGAGGCGTTGCGGTCAACAGCAACATCATCAAGACCTTGATGGAGCGCGGATGGATTCGCGTGGTCGGCCACCGCGAGGTTCCTGGCCGGCCGGCGATGTTCGCCACCACCAAGGCGTTTCTCGATCACTTCAACCTCAAGAGCCTGGACCAATTGCCTGCGCTGGCCGAATTGCGCGAAATGGAGCCAGCACCGGTGCTCGACCCCGATGACGCGCCGGTGCCTGCGCATCTGCAGGCTTTGGCCGATGCCAGCCTGGCAGAAGGCGAACAGGCCAGCGAACCTAAGGATGAAACCAGCTTCCGCAGCTTGCTGGTGGAGCTCGATGCAATGGAGCAAGGCTTGAAGACCGATTTCGCTGACCTTCGCGATGAAGAACCCGAAGTTTCGGTTGAGCAACAAAGCAAGCCGCAGCTTTGAATGCGCAGTTTGTGCTCCCGGCCTTGTCGCGCAAAGGCCAGCAATCCTTGCCCATCGCCATTGGGCAGAATTCATGCGTAAAGCTTCCCAAACCTTCTACCCTCCAGTGCGTTCCGTCGCCGAACCGCGTATGATGCGCGGCCTTTTGGCGCATTCGTTGCCAAAACCCTGATTTCATTCCTACACCGGGAGGTGCCCAGATGAGTGAGCAAGACCTGAAAACTACCGAAATCACCCCTCCAGCCGGCGAAAAGCTGCAGAAAGTGCTCGCGCGCATTGGCGTCGGCTCGCGCCGTGACGTCGAAGCCTGGATCAGCCAGGGCCGCATCAAGGTCAACGGCGTCGAGGCCACCCTGGGCCTGCGCGTCGACCTGCATGACGCCATTACCGTGGACGGCAAGCTGATCAAGCGCGAAGAGGCCGCTGAGGCCACGCGCCGGGTGATCATGTACAACAAGCCCGATGGCGAGATCTGCACCCGCGACGATCCGGAAGGTCGCCCGACCGTGTTCGATCGCCTGCCGCGGCCGAAGGAAGGTCGCTGGATCAATATCGGCCGCCTGGACATCAACACCACCGGCCTGCTGTTGTTCACCACCGACGGCGAGCTGGCCAACCGCCTGATGCACCCGTCCTATGAGATGGACCGCGAATACGCCGTGCGCGTACGGGGTGAGGTCGACGACGAAATGATCGATCGCCTGAAGGCGGGCGTCATGCTCGAAGATGGCCCGGCAAAATTCACCGACATTCAAAAGGCACCCGGCGGCGAAGGCTTCAACCACTGGTATCACTGCGTGGTGATGGAAGGTCGCAACCGTGAAGTGCGCCGCCTGTGGGAGTCTCAGGGCATGGTGGTAAGCCGCCTGAAGCGCGTGCGTTTTGGCCCGGTATTCCTCAACTCCGACCTGCCGATGGGCCGCTGGCGTGAAATGACCCAGGGCGAAATTGACATCCTGGCCGCTGAAGTGGGCCTGCAGCCGGTTGCGCTGCCTGCCTTGAACCTCAAAGCCAAGGACAAGCTGGAGCGTCTGCAGCGCAAGTCGAGCCGGCCCATGGGGCGCAACGAGCGTGTGCGTAGCCTCCGCCCAGCCCAAGAGGGCGCTGCTGGCGCTTCAGAGCGGCCGGCACGTCAGCCCCGTGAAGAAGCTCCGCGCAAAGGCAGCCGTGGCAGCACGGTGGCTGAGCGCCCGAGCGAGATGCGCAAGCGTCCAGGCAAACCTGAGGGTGACAAGCCAGCCAGTCGTGGCCGCGGCAAGCCGCGCGGTTGATCACGACACGCAGCACTCAAACCAGCCCTCGGGCTAAAGCTGTTCACTTAAGCATTTGAGTGCGGGCTTGGGGTCGAAATATCCGATACCAGGGGTCTGGTGTCGGATTTTTTTTGGGTTCAATTTGAGCCGTTTAGCGCCTGTGAGATCGAGCGCCGCCCGCGCGGCGCATCGCGAGCTGCGCTCGCTCCTACGTTTGTTTCGGGCCAATTATGCCTGCGGGATTTGCGCGCGGACGCCTTGGTG
>NZ_JBJJLN010000059.1:0-22340 GCF_046230725.1 Pseudomonas sp. KCJK9000
CTCGACCCCTTGCACCCCATGCAAGTGCGCTACCGGGCTGCGCTACGCCCCGACTGGGCTTGAAGCATGTTCTCAATGCTACCGAGAACGTTGAGGAATGTACCCTAACCTCATGATAAATGAAACCTTTTTCTCAAAAATTTTCACTCATCAGCAATCAAGCTACTTCTTCAACACCACCAACACATCCTCCAACTCGGCAATCATCTGCCGAATCAGCTGCTTGTACTGGCTTGACTCATCCTTCACCTCATCACTGGAAAGCCGCAACCGCGCCCCA
The DNA here is from genome assembly GCF_046230725.1 of Pseudomonas sp. KCJK9000. Lineage (NCBI taxonomy): Bacteria > Pseudomonadati > Pseudomonadota > Gammaproteobacteria > Pseudomonadales > Pseudomonadaceae > Pseudomonas > Pseudomonas sp. KCJK9000. The sequence goes on from NZ_JBJJLN010000059.1 coordinate 281, forward strand.
CCAATAGTGAACCCCTGGTCATACAGCAGGGCGCGGATCTGGCGAATCATCAGTACGTCCTGCCGCTGATAATACCGTCGGTTGCCCCGCCGCTTTACAGGGTTGAGCTGAGGAAACTCCTGCTCCCAATACCGCAGCACGTGTGGCTTGACCGCGCACAACTCGCTCACCTCACCAATGGTGAAGTAACGTTTGCCCGGTATGGGGGGCAGTTCGTCGTTATGGCTTGGTTCCAGCATAGGCCTCAACCCGGGCTTTCAACTTCTGCCCTGGACGAAAGGTGACGACGCGCCTTGCGGTGATCGGGATCTCTTCCCCTGTTTTGGGGTTGCGACCGGGCCGCTGGCGTTTGTCGCGAAGGTCGAAATTACCGAAACCGGATAACTTGACCTGCTCGTTCTCTTCAAGTGCGTGCCGAATTTCTTCGAAAAACAGCTCGACCAGCTCCTTGGCCTCACGCTTGTTAAGCCCCAGCTCCTCGTACAGCCTTTCGGCCATCTCAGCTTTCGTCAGAGCACCCATGCCGTTATTTCCTTAACGTGGTGTTCAACCTTTGTTCGAGCGAGGTGAGGATATTTTGCAGGGTAGTGTTCACCTCATCGTCGTTAAGAGTGCGCGATGGATGCTGCCAGGTCAAGCCGACCGCAAGGCTTTTTCTATCAGGATCAATGCCTTTACCTTGGTAGACATCAAACAGCCTGAGGTCTGTGAGCCATTCGCCTGCATTGTCACGAATTACTTCAAGCACACGTTGAGAAGCCACATCACGTCCTGCGATTAAAGCCAGGTCACGACGGGTTTCAGGGAACTTGGAGAGCTCGCTGAATTTAGGCAGACGACCTTCGACCACATCGCCCAGCACCAGCTCGAAGACGAACACCGGGCGATCCAGGTCCAGGGCTTTGGCCAGCTCCGGGTGGATGGCACCAAGATAGCCAACGTCCTTGCCGTCGCGCTGGATGACAGCGGTCTGGCCTGGGTGCAGGGCTGGGTGTTTGCCAGCGACGAAGGTGAAGTCGCTCAGCGCACCGCTGTAGCCCAACAGAGCTTCGACATCGGCTTTGACGTCGAAGAAGTCAATGGCATCGCGGCCGTTGGCCCAGCCTTCCGGTAAACGGCTGCCGGTAACGACCCCGGCGATCATTGGCTGCTGCTGCAGGCTATCCAGTTGGCCGACGAAGCGCAGGCCGCTCTCGAACAGGCGCACGCGGTCTTGCTGGCGGTTGAGGTTATGCTGCAGAGCCTTGACCAATCCCGGCCACAGCGAGGCGCGCATAGCGGCCATGTCGCTGGAGATCGGGTTGGCCAGCAGCAGAGGCTCTATGCCTGGGCTGAACAACTCGAACAGCTTCGGGTCGATGAAGCTGTAAGTGATGGCTTCCTGGTAACCGCGGGCAACCAGCAAGCGACGCAGATTCGGCAGCTCGCCGCGAGTTTCCGGGCGAGCTTGCGGCGCCAGGCGGGCTTGCGGATAACGCACAGGCAGATTGTTGTACCCGTAAAGACGGGCCAGCTCTTCGATCAGGTCGACTTCCAGGCTGATGTCAAAGCGGTGGCTTGGCACAGTTACCGTCCACTGCCCTTCCCCGCTGCGGCTGGTTTTGAGCGCCAGAGCATTGAGCAGTTGCTCGATTTGGGCCGGATCCATCTGCATGCCGAGCATCTGATCGATGCGCTCAGCGCGCAAGGTAATAGGCGCGATGTTCGGCAGATGCTGTTCGCTGACAGCCTCGACCACCGGGCCTGCTTCACCGCCGACGATGTCCAGTACCAGCTGGGTAGCGCGCTCGATGGCTTCGCGGGCCAACTGCGAGTCGACGCCGCGCTCATAGCGGTGCGAGGCATCGGTGTGCAGACCGTAGGACCGGGCTTTACCGGCGACGGAGATCGGCTCGAAGAAGGCGCTTTCCAGGAACAGGTCGCGGGTTTTTTCGGTGTTCACGCCGCTGTGCTCCCCCCCCATGACGCCGGCGATGGCCAGCGCGCGGGTATGGTCGGCGATGACCAGCGTATCGGCACGCAGGGCAACTTCCTGGCCGTCGAGCAGGACAAGCTTCTCGCCCTCTTCGGCCATGCGTACGCGGATACCGCCATTGATCTCGGCAAGGTCGAAGGCGTGCATCGGCTGGCCGAGTTCGAGCATCACGTAGTTGGTGATATCGACGGCAGCGTCGATGCTGCGCACGTCGCTGCGACGCAGGCGCTCGACCATCCACAGCGGTGTCGGCTTGCTCAGGTCGACGTTGCGAATGACCCGGCCCAGGTAACGCGGGCAGGCCGCTGGTGCGCTGACCTCGACTGGACGCACTTCATCGTGGGCAGCTGCAACGGCCGGCACCACAGGACGGGTGACTGGCACGTCGTAAAGGGCGCTGACATCGCGAGCCAAGCCGGCGATGGACAGGCAGTCACCACGGTTCGGAGTCAGGCCGATCTCGATGCTGGCGTCGTCCAGGCTCAGGTACTGGCGGATGTCTTGCCCCACCGGAGCATCGGTAGCCAGCTCCAGTAGGCCGTCATTTTCTTCGCTGATCTGCAGCTCGGCTGCCGAGCACAGCATGCCGAACGACTCGACACCGCGCAGTTTGGCCTTCTTGATCTTGAAGTCACCGGGCAATTCGGCCCCGATCATGGCGAAAGGAATCTTGATGCCTGGACGAGCGTTAGGCGCGCCGCAAACGACTTGGAAGGTTTCCTGGCCATTACTCACTTGGCAGACGCGCAGTTTATCGGCGTCCGGGTGTTGTTCGGTGGTGAGAATCTCACCCACCACGATGCCGGTGAACTGGCCGGCAGCGGGTGTCACGCTGTCGACTTCAAGGCCAGCCATGGACAGGCGGGCAACCAATTCATCACGGGAGACTTGCGGGTTTACCCAACCGCGCAGCCACTGTTCACTGAATTTCATGCTGTTCTCCTAGAAAGTGCGTCGATTGGGCCTAGCGGAATTGCGCCAGGAACCGCAGGTCGTTATCGAAGAACAGACGCAAATCGTTGACGCCATAGCGCAGCATGGCCAGGCGTTCGGCGCCCATGCCAAAAGCAAAGCCCTGGAACTCTTCCGGATCTATGCCAGACATGCGCAGCACATTCGGGTGCACCATGCCGCAGCCCATGACTTCCAGCCAGCCGGTTTGCTTGCACACCCGGCAGCCTTTACCGGAACACATCACGCACTGGATATCGACCTCAGCGGACGGCTCGGTGAATGGGAAGAACGATGGACGGAAGCGCACGGCCAGTTCTTTCTCGAAGAACACCCGCAAAAATTCCTCAATGGTGCCCTTGAGGTCAGCGAAGTTGATGCCACGGTCAATCAGCAACCCTTCGACCTGATGGAACATCGGCGAGTGGGTGATATCGGAGTCGCAGCGGTACACACGGCCCGGACAAACAATGCGGATGGGCGGCTGAGTGGACTCCATGGTCCGCACCTGTACCGGCGAAGTGTGGGTACGCAGCAGCATGTTCGCATTGAAGTAGAAGGTGTCGTGCATAGCCCGGGCCGGGTGATGGCCAGGGATGTTGAGCGCTTCGAAGTTGTGATAGTCGTCTTCGACCTCGGGGCCTTCGGCGATGCCGTAGCCGATATGGGTGAAGAACTGCTCGATGCGCTCGAGAGTACGGGTGATCGGGTGCAGCCCGCCAGTGGTCTGACCACGGCCTGGCAGGGTGACGTCGATGCATTCGGCAGCCAGGCGAGCGCTGAGCTCGGCTTCTTCGAAAGCTGCCTTGCGTGCGTTGAGCACCACAGTGACGCGCTCTTTGGCGTCGTTGATCAGCGCGCCGACTTTCGGGCGCTCGTCGGCCGGCAAGTTGCCCAGGGTCTTCATCACCTGAGTCAGTTCGCCCTTTTTGCCGAGGTACTGAACCCGGATCTGTTCCAGGGTATTGATGTCTTCAGCGCGCTCGACGGCCTCTAGGGCTTGGGAGACCAGCGCATCCAGGTTTTCCATGTACAGACTCCAGATACGAAAATAGGGGAAGAGCTTTGAAGGCTCTTCCCCTATCGATGACGTTCAATGCCCAGCGCCGCAAGCGCCGCCGGGTGATTGTCGCGGGTACTTAAGCCAGAACGGCTTTAGCTTTCTCGACAATCGCAGCAAACGCCGCTTTTTCGTTCACTGCCAGATCGGCCAGAACCTTACGGTCGATTTCGATCGAAGCCTTTTTCAGGCCAGCAATCAGACGGCTGTAGGACAGACCGTTGGTGCGGGCACCGGCGTTGATACGAGCGATCCACAGTGCGCGGAACTGACGCTTCTTCTGGCGACGGTCACGGTAGGCATATTGACCAGCCTTGATGACAGCCTGCTTGGCAACGCGGAATACGCGCGAGCGTGCACCGTAGTAGCCTTTAGCCAGTTTCAGAATTTTCTTGTGACGCTTACGAGCGATGACGCCACGCTTAACACGAGCCATGAGTAACTTCCTCTATCTAAACCAGAATTAACGTACGCGCAGCATGCGCTCGACTTTTGCCACGTCAGACGGGTGCAGCAGGCTGGCACCGCGCAGTTGACGCTTACGCTTGGTCGACATTTTGGTCAGGATGTGGCTCTTGAAAGCGTGCTTGTGCTTGAAGCCGGAAGCGGTCTTCAGGAAGCGCTTCGCAGCACCGCTCTTGGTTTTCATTTTTGGCATGTTGGAACTCCGCATTCGATAAAAATTACACAATAATCATCAGGCCTGCCGTGCCCGGGAGATTACTTCTTCTTTTTGGGGGCGATGACCATCATAAGTTGGCGTCCTTCCATCTTAGGATGCTGCTCAACGGTGCCGTATTCGGCAAGGTCGACTTCGACCCGCTTCAACAGCTCCATGCCCAGCTCCTGGTGGGCCATCTCACGACCACGGAATCTCAGAGAGATCTTGGCCTTGTCCCCATCGGTAAGGAAACGTACCAGGTTGCGTAGTTTTACCTGGTAATCCCCTTCTTCCGTCCCTGGACGAAACTTGATTTCTTTGATCTGGATCTGCTTCTGGTTTTTCTTGGCTTCGTTGGCCTGCTTCTTTTTCTCGAAGAGGTGCTTGCCGTAGTCCATGACCTTGCAGACGGGCGGTTGCGCGTCCGCAGAGATCTCTACCAGATCCAGCTTCGCTTCATCAGCGATACGAAGCGCTTCATCAATCGAGACGATGCCAATCTGCTCGCCGTCAGCGCCAATTAACCGAACCTCGCGTGCCGAGATATTCTCGTTGATCGGGGCTTTCGGTGCAGTTCGTTTATCGTTTCTCATTTCACGCTTAATAGTCATTACTCCGATTCTTGGCGACCACGCCGGGAAACCGCTTGTGTCAGAAGCTCAACGAATTGGGCGACGGGCATGGAGCCCAGGTCTGCGCCTTCGCGAGTACGCACAGCGACGGTTCGTGTTTCGACTTCGCGATCCCCTATAACCAAAAGGTACGGGACCTTGAGCAAAGTATGCTCGCGGATTTTAAAGCCGATCTTCTCATTTCTCAAGTCCGACTTGGCACGGAATCCGCTACCGTTCAGGGCATTTTCCACATCGAGCGCGAAATCGGCCTGTTTGTCGGTGATGTTCATGATCACAGCCTGGGTCGGTGCCAGCCAGGCCGGGAACACACCTGCATAGTGTTCGATGAGCATGCCGATGAAGCGCTCGAACGACCCGAGGATCGCGCGGTGCAGCATCACAGGGCGAACACGGCTGTTATCTTCGGCGATATAGCTGGCATCCAGACGCTCTGGCAGATTCGGATCGTATTGCAGAGTCCCGCACTGCCAGTTCCGGCCCAAGCAATCGCGCAGGGTGAACTCGATCTTCGGGCCGTAGAACGCACCCTCGCCCGGCTGGTATTCCCATTCCAGGCCCGACTCGTTCAGTGCATCGGCCAGCGCGCCTTCGGCACGGTCCCACAGCTCTTCGGACCCCACACGCTTGGCCGGACGAGTCGACAGCTTCATCGCGATATCGGTGAAGCCGAAGTCCTTGTAAACGTCCAGGGTCAGCTTGATGAAGTCGGCAGCTTCTTTCTTCACCTGGTCTTCGGTGCAGAAGATGTGCGCATCGTCTTGCACGAAGCCACGAACGCGCATGATGCCATGCAGGGCGCCCGATGGCTCGTTACGGTGGCATGCGCCAAACTCGGCCAGACGCAGTGGCAAGTCGCGGTAGCTCTTCAGGCCCTGGTTGAACACCTGCACATGGCATGGGCAGTTCATCGGCTTGACCGCGTAGTCACGGCTTTCCGAAGAAGTGGTGAACATGTTTTCGGCGTAGTTCGACCAGTGGCCAGACCGCTCCCAGAGGATACGATCGACAACCTGCGGGGTTTTGATCTCCTGATAGCCGTTGGCGCGCTGGATCTGGCGCATGTACTGCTCAAGTACCTGGTACACGGTCCAACCGTTGGCATGCCAGAACACCATGCCAGGCGCTTCTTCCTGCAGGTGGAACAGGTCAAGCTGCTTACCGATCTTGCGATGGTCGCGCTTTTCGGCCTCCTCGATGCGCTGGATGTAGGCAGCCAGCTGCTTCTTGTCGGCCCAGGCGGTGCCGTACACACGCTGCAACTGCTCGTTCTTGGCATCGCCGCGCCAGTAGGCGCCGGACAGCTTGGTCAGCTTGAAAGCTTTGAGGAAACGCGTGTTAGGCACGTGCGGGCCACGGCACATGTCAACGTATTCTTCGTGGTAGTACAGGCCCATGGCCTGCTCATCCGGCATGTCCTCGACCAGGCGCAGCTTGTAATCCTCGCCACGGGCCTTGAAAACTTCGATGACTTCGGCGCGCGGGGTCATTTTCTTGACCACGTCGTAGTCTTTCTCGATCAGCTCCATCATCCGCTTTTCGATGGCAGCCATGTCTTCTGGGGTGAAGGGGCGCTCGTAAGCGATGTCGTAATAGAAGCCTTCGTCGATCACCGGGCCAATCACCATCTTGGCCGTCGGGTACAGTTGCTTCACAGCGTGGCCAACCAGGTGGGCGCACGAGTGGCGAATGATCTCCAGTCCCTCTTCATCTTTAGGGGTGATGATCTGCAGCGTAGCGTCGTGTTGGATCAGGTCGCAGGCATCGACGAGCTTGCCGTCGACCTTGCCGGCCACCGTGGCCTTGGCAAGGCCCGCGCCGATGGATGCGGCGACGTCGGCAACGGATACGGCGTGATCAAACGAACGTTGACTGCCATCGGGAAGAGTAATAACGGGCATGGCGCCTCCTCTCCTAGTGGTGACCCCTACCAAAGGTCACGTGGGTTGGGATGAGCCAGTACAAGATCCGACCTGCCTTCTGATCAAGGAAGCCTGCCTCACAGTGGCAGAAGCCTTTCGGCTTGCAAGGGACGAACCAGAGTGACTGGAAAGAAAAAGATAGTTGCAAGCTGCGACATGTCAGCTGCAAGCCGGCCATGCTAGCACGGGGCTTGCACGCCACGCAGAATTATTTGGAAATTAGGCAGGTGCGGTGAACTAACGCAGAAACTTTCCTATCAGACCTTGGGAAGCATCCTACTCTTGCTGTGACCTTAACCCAAGGAGTAACTGGTTATGCGAGTACCGTCCCTTCTGGCCCTGGCGGCCGCTGGCGCCCTGCTGCTGCCTGTGGCTGCCAACGCTGGCAACTTCCCTGCCGGGAAGGAGGCCCACTACATGACCCAATGCCAACAGGTGGCCAGCGGACAGGGCGTTGACGCCGCGACCGCGAAAAAGCACTGCACCTGCGGCGCTGAGGCAATCAAGAAGAATTTCACCGATAAGGAGATCGCAGACCTGGACAGCACCGACGGCGTTGATGCCAAGCTGATGCAGAGGGCGCAAACTGCCGTACAAAATGCGTGCAAGCCCAAATGAGCCATGGACAGGGTGATTGAGGTGTTATTTGCCTTGGATCAATATCCTGCGAAGGTAAAAGGCGCTAGATGCGCAGAATTAGACTATGATGTCACCCGTGCTCCGTAGCCTCGGCCACATTGCACTACTGAAAATTAAAATGTCTGGAGATTCACCCCATGTCCAATCGCCAACAAGGCACCGTCAAATGGTTCAATGATGAGAAAGGCTACGGCTTCATCACCCCAGCAGGCGGCGGCGACGACCTGTTCGTACACTTCAAAGCCATCGAATCCGACGGCTTCAAGAGCCTGAAAGAAGGCCAATCTGTTTCCTTCGTCGCCGAGCGCGGTCAGAAGGGCATGCAGGCTGCGCAGGTTCGTCCGGAGTAATTCGGGCAGCTGTAAAAAAACCCGCCACTTGTGGCGGGTTTTTTTTGGGGCGTTGAACAGCCGCAATGCTCAAGCACAGCCTGAAATGCGATCAACCACAATTGACGCGCGTCACCACCCCTTGTTCATCCACGTTCAGATTGAGCCGCTCGGAGCGGTATTCGAGGGTGACCACATCGCGTGGTTTGAGAATGCGAGCTATCTGCGAACCACTGGCCTTGCGCGCTTGTTCGAGCAACTCGGCGCTGCCCTGCTTGCCGATGGCGAAATCGGCACCGCTGGCCTGACAGCGGCCATCGTTGCCCACCGACGCCTGAGCTGTCTTGCCTCCCTCCGAGTTGCCGTCGGTGCTGCAACCGGCCAAGACTGATGCCACCGCCAGGGTTGCCAGGAACGCACGGGTACGGAACATGAATCCTCCTAAAATCGATCTGGGAATTGCCTGATCCGACAACTCCACCCTGAAATCGTTGCAAAACCGCACAAGTCTGCCCGAACTCAAGGCAAGCGAGGCAAAAGCAATCGTGACCGAATTTTACCGCTCGCCCGACGAGTCGCTTGGTATGCGCCGCAAAGTCATGATTTACTTTAGGAATTGAAGGCACAATGCCTTCTTCGACCACCAGGATCCGGTGTTCGCCCCTCCGTCCCGGGCCCAAGCGAGAGCCTTTCATGAGCAGCCACAGCATCGACGCCGATATCAAGGTCAAATGGGCGGAGGGCCAGAGCGCCTATAGCCCCAGTACTCCCGAAGAGCTGCTGCTGATTGCAATCGACCTGCTGGTACGCGACCGCGGCGGCGAAGCCGCGCGCAGCTTCATCGACCAGGTAATCGAGCGTTACGCGCCACATGCGGTCACTGCATGCGGGCCAGTCGCGCGCTGAGCAGGTCGAAGAAGCCCTGAGCGTCACCTTGATTGACCCATAGCACATTGGCTGGCTGGTTGAGCACGCCGTACCAGTCGGCAACCGTCTGGCCGAACGTCGGGCCTTCACGGCTATCTATGCTCATATGAATGCGCCTGCCGCTGAACAACTCAGGTTTGAGCAGGTAAGCGATAACGCTGGCGTCGTGCACCGGCCCACCAGGCATCCCGTATACATCCATGTCGTGCTTGATATAAGCCAGAAGAATGTCGACTACCTGCTTGCTGACGGAGTTATTGACAGCTGCCAGTTGCTTGAGCCGGGCCTCGCTGGTGATGATTTTATGGGTGACATCCAGCGGCAGATAGGTGATTTGCACACCGCTGGCCAACACCACTTGCGCAGCATGCGGGTCGGCATAGAGATTGAACTCAGCCACAGGCGTGATGTTGCCACCGTTGAAATGCGCGCCGCCCATGACCACCACCTCCTTGATGCCGGTGACAATCTGCGGTTGCTGAATCAGCGCCAGCGCAAGGTTGGTCTGAGGGCCGAGCATGGCCAAGGTGATGCTGTGAGGCTTGGCATTGCCCAAGGTGTCGATCAGGTACTGCACGGCATTGCCTTCGGCCAGGGGCTTTTTCGGCTCGTGCACCTGCACACCAGTCAGGCCTTCTTCACCATGCACATCGGCGGCATAGATGGGCGCGCGCACCAGCGGCCGGCCCGCTCCGGCGTAGATCGGAATGTCTTCACGGCCAGCCCACTCACGCGCCAAGCGGGCATTGCGCGAGGTCTTTTCCAGGCGCACATTGCCGGCAACGGTGGTAATCGCGCGGATGTTGAATGCTTCGGGAGAGGCCATTGCCAGGAACAGTGCAACCACATCGTCGGCGCCAGGGTCGGTGTCGATGATCAGGTCACGGGCAGCGGCCTGAATGTGGGTAGTGGCGACTGCAGCCATAAGGGTGAGCCCTGTTAACAAAGGTTTGAGCATAAGGCACTCCTGTTGCCGTCAACATCATCGCAGAGCACCGCGTATCGCTTAAAGGATCCACAGCGCAGGTAAATTTTCAGTTGTTCAGAACGTGACGCCGGCTATCAATGCGATGTTGCTGTACGGTTGACATTCACCCGTGCGCACCACAGCCCGCGCGTTACGTGTGAGCACTTTGAAGGCGTCATGGCTTAGCCATTCACGCTTGCCCAACTTGCCCTTCAGGCGCTCGATTTCTACCAGAGCAGGCGGCACCACCGTCTGCATCTCCTCAGCCAGCACGTGGCGCTCCACCTGCAATTCGCTCAAGACAGCGCGCAGCACACTGGCAAAATCCGGCATCCCCGCGGTAACTGCCAGATCGATCAGTTCTACGCCTGGCGGCACTGGCAACCCGGCATCGCCGATCACCAGAATATCGCCATGCCCCATGCCGGCGATGGTCCGCGACAGCGCAATGTTCAAGAGCGTGGTCTTTTTCATGGGGCCAGTTCCACCAGATAAGGAATGGACGGCTGGGCACCGGCACGGGTGACCGACAACGCAGCCGCGCGCTGACCGAAGGCGATGGCTTCGCCCTCCTCTTGGCCTTGCACCAACGCTGCGGCGAAGCCGCCTATGAAGGTATCGCCAGCCGCCGTGGTGTCCAGCGGCTGCACAACGGGCGCCGGGAAATGCTGGCTGCCCTCACGGCTGACCAACAAGGCGCCTTGCGCACCAAGGGTGACGATCACCTTGCCAGCGCCCAATTGCAGCAAACGCTCGCCTGCGCGCCGGGCACTGTCCAAGTCATTGACCGGCATTGCCGTCAGCGCTTGTGCTTCACTTTCATTGGGCGTCAGATAGTCGATATTGGCGAACCAGTGCGCCGGCAAGGGCCCAATGGCAGGTGCCGGATTGAGGATGACCCGCTTACCCAGCGAGCGCGCCCTGGCAAGTGTCCAGGCCACGGTTTCAGACGGCACTTCGAGTTGGCAGATGATCACCTCGGCGGCCTGCAGCAGGGCATCGCAGCGCTGCACCGCCTCAGGCGACAGCAACCCGTTGGCTCCTGGGACGATGACGATGCAGTTCTGGCTTGCGGCGTCGACAGTAATCAACGCAACTCCGCTGGACACGCCAGGGCACACGCTAACCCCCTGGCAGTCCACCCCCTCTGCCTCCAAAGCTTGGCGCAGCTGCAGCCCGTAAGGATCGTCGCCAATATTACCGACCATAGCCACGCCGGCCCCCAGGCGCGCGGCCGCCACAGCCTGGTTGGCACCTTTACCACCCGGCACGGTGCAAAAGCTATCGCCGGCCAGGGTTTCACCCGCCCGGGGCAGCCGCGGGGCGCGGGCCACCAGGTCCATATTGAGGCTGCCGACCACCACTACCTTGGCATTCATCTAGCAATTCCTTAGCGGTAATCGTTGAACAGGTCCGGGCGCGGCCCGGTAGACTCACGCAGCACGATGCGCGGCGCGACAATCCGCTGGCAAGGCGCATCACGACCTTGCGTGATTATCCGCGACAGCAGCAGAGCCGCAGCACTTTCACCCAGCTCGCGGATCGATTGGCCGACGGTGGTCAGCGGCGGATACACGTAACGGCTCAGCTCGATATCGTCGAAGCCGATGACCGACAGCTCACCGGGGACGTTGATGTTGCGCTCGGCGGCGGCGCGCAGCACGCCGACGCCGATCATGTCGTTGCCGGCAAAAATCGCCGTCGGCCGCTCGCCGTCGAGCAATTGCGTAGCGGCGGCATGACCACCGGGGCTGGTGAAATCACAATGCAACACCCTCCCCGCCTCTACCGGGGCCTGGGCTTGCGCCATCGCTCGACGAAAACCGCTCAGACGCAACTGAGTAACGCCCGTCTGCGCAGGGCCGCCAATGTAGGCGATATCACGGTGGCCCAGCTCCAGTAGATGGGATGTCGCCAAATAGGCGCCCAGCTCGTGGTCGATGCGCACCATGTCTGCATCCACACCCTCAAGCTCACGGTCGACGATCACCATGGGGGTGCGCACGCCTGCCAGGCTCTGTAACAGGTCGGCATCCTCCCCGACCGAAGCCACCACTAGCCCATCGATGCGTTTTTCCAGCAACACGCGAAGGTAATTGCGCTGCTTCTGCGGGTTGTCATCGGAATTGCACAGGATCACGCAGTAACCATTGCGCTCGCAGGCATCCTCGATGCCCCGGGCCAGCTCGGCGAAGTACGGGTTGACGCTGCTGGGTACCAGTAGACCGATGGTGGCAGTACTGCGGGCCTTGAGCGAGCGAGCCACCGCGCTGGGCACATAGTCGAGTTCGCTGATGGCCGCCTCGACCTTGAGCCGTACTTGTTCGCTGACCGGGCGGGTTTTGTTGAGTACATGAGACACCGTGGTGTAGGAAATGCCCGCGAGGGCCGCGACGTCTTTGATAGTTGCCATGTTGTCAGTTCCGCCGACCTGCTCGCCGGCTACGATAAGTGTCGAGCACCACGGCGATGACGATGACCGCCCCGGTGATGATGCGCTTAGTGGGCTCCGAAGCGCCAATCTGCGCCAATCCTGCGGCCAGCACGGATATGATCAGCACCCCGAAGAAGGTGCTGACTACCGAGCCACGCCCGCCCATCAGGCTGGTACCACCGATCACCACGGCGGCGATCACCTGCAGCTCCATACCAGAGCCGGCATTCGGATCGGCTGCCTCCAGCCGCGAAATCTGGAACAGTGCAGCGAGCCCGGCAAGCAGGCCCATCAAGGCAAACACCAGCACCTTATAGGGCCGCGGATCGATGCCAGCCAGACGCACGGCCTCCTCGTTGGTACCTATACCGATCAGGTAACGCCCGAACACAGTGCGGGTCAACACCAACTGGGCCAGCACAATCACCAGCAAGGCGATGACGAACGCGGGCGAGATACCAAAGGCCAGTGGATTGGAAAACCAGGCATAGGCATCGCCGATATAGGCGGTGCGCGAATCGGTGAATTGATACGCCAGGCCACGGGCCATTTCCAGCACACCTAGCGATACGATGAACGAAGGAATGCGCCAGGCAACCGTGACTGCTCCGGTGATACTCCCAGCCATGGCGGCGACCGCCATGCCGAGCAAGGCCGCGGGCAGCAAGCCCCAGCCCCAGCCCAGGATCGCTACGCTGACGGTGGATGCCGCTAGGGCCAGCACCGAACCGACCGACAGATCGATACCGCCGATGATGAGCACGAAGGTCATGCCCACGGCCAGCACCATCAGGTCGGGGATCTGATTGGCCAAGGTGCTGAACGTGGCGTATGACCAGAAGTGGCTGCTCAGGAACGAGAACAGCACGATCATCGCCAGCAAGGCGCCGGCCAGGCCCAGATAGGTGCCCAGGCCGAAGTAACTACCGCTGCGGCGCACAGGTGCGCCTCTTGGAGTGTCGAGGGGTGTGGTTTTCATGCATCCATCCTGGGCGCTGCTTCGTGCAGCAGGGCATCGCGTTTTTGATAGCCGGCAAAGGCGGCGGCCAGAAGCTGGTCTTGGCTCCAGTGTTCGCGGTCGAAGGTATCAATCAGGCGGCCAGCGCTGAGCACGGCAATGCGATCGCAAATCAGCATGAGCTCGCGCAGGTCGCTGGATACCACCATCAGGGCCTTACCCTGGCGCGCCAGCTCGGCCAGCAGGCCGTATATGTCGAATTTGGCGCCGACGTCGATGCCTCGGGTAGGTTCATCGAACAGCAGCACCTGGCAATCGCGCTCCAGCCAGCGGCCGATCACCACCTTCTGCTGATTGCCGCCAGACAATTCACCGACCACCTGAGCAGGCCCGGCACTGCGGATGCGCATGGCGCTGATCTGGCGCTCGGCCAAGCTGTACTCCGCGTCACGGTCGAGCACGCCGGCACGGGATACGGCCGGAAAGTTACCCAGGGCGATGTTGGCACTGATCGATTGAGTCAGCAGCAGGCCCTCACCTTTGCGGTCTTCGGTAATCAGCGCAATGCCCGCCTTCACGGCAGCCTTGGGCGAGTCGATGGTGACCGTTGCCAACGGCTGGCCAATCGCAATGCTACCGCTGTCAGCGCGGTCTGCGCCGTATATCAACCGCAACAACTCAGTACGCCCGGCCCCGATCAAGCCACATACGCCGAAGATTTCCCCAGCCCGCACCTGTAACGAAACATCGCGCACCTTGTCGCCCCGGCACAGCTTGTCAACTTTAAGCAATGGCGCGCCGAGCGTGCGCCGGCCCAAGTCGATATGCTCGCCAATTTCACGGCCTACCATCAGGTTGACAAGCTCGGCGCTGGTATAGCGTTGGATGGGCTCATCACACACCAATTGGCCGTCACGCAGCACCACAATTCGCTGAGCTACACGCTGTAACTCCTCCAGCCGATGGGAGATGTAAACGATCGCCACACCGCGCTCGCGCAAACGCTGGATTTGGCCGAACAGCAGTTCCACCTCGCGAGCGCTGAGCATTGCCGTGGGTTCGTCGAAGATCAACACCCGGCAATCACCGATCAAGTTTCGAGCGATCTCGACCATCTGCTGATGGCCGATACCTAGCTCGCCTACCGGTGTGTCCGGGTCGATCGCATCCAGGCCGACCTGGGCCATGGCAGCCGTGGCCAGCTGGCGCAGGCGCTTGTGGCTGATCCAGCCAAAGCGGCTGGGCAGGTTGTCGAGAAATAGATTTTCCGCCACGGTCAGGGTTGGCAGGAGGTTCAGCTCCTGCATCACCATGCGCACACCCAGGCTTTCGGCATCGCTGCGGCTGGCCGGTGCATAGGCTCGGCCAAGATAGGTGAGATGGCCTGTAGTGGGTGCTTCCAGGCCACAGATAAGCTTGGACAAGGTGCTCTTGCCTGCCCCGTTCTCGCCGGTAAGTGCCAGCACTTCGCCGGCGCGCAAGGACAGGCTCACGTCGGTAAGCACCGGCTGCGCGTAGCTTTTACCCAACCCGCTGGCGGCAAGTACCACCGCATTGGCCGATACAGACATGGCCAGTTCTCCTGCTCAGATCAGGGCTTGGTGATGAGTTCTACCGGAGTCTGGATGACATTGTCGGCATCCACATCAGGTTTCTCGCCCTTGAGCATCTTCAGCGCAGCCTGAATGCCGTACACCGCCTGCTGGCTGGCAGCCTGGTCGAGCGTGGCGAGCACACGGCCATCCTTGAGCATCGGCTCGATCGCCTTGATGTTGTCGTACCCCACCACTTGAACCTGGCCAGCTTTGCCTGCGGCGCGCACGGCCGAGACAGCGCCCAGGGCCATACTGTCATTACCGGCCAGCAAGGCCTTGATGTCGGGGTATTCGTTGAGCATGGAGGCGGCGACCGCGTTGCCTTTGTCGATTTCCCAGTTGCCGGACTGCACCGAAACGATCTTCATCTGCGCGGCGTCCATTGCATCCTTGAAGCCTGCAGTACGCTGTTGAGCATTGGTAGTGGTCGACACGCCTTCGATGATGCCAACCTGATCACCAGCGGTTAGCTTTTGCTTAGCCAGATATTCGCCAACCAAACGCGCGCCCTTACGGTTGTCGGGGCCGACGAAGGGTACGCTGATGCCCTTGCTCTTGAGCAGGTCTGGGTCCAGGCGGTTATCGATGTTGATGACGACAACGCCTTGGTCCATGGCCTTTTTCACGGCCGAGACCAGCGCCTTGGAATCTGCCGGAGCTATCACCAGGGCCTTGGCGCCAGAGTTGACCATTTGCTCGACGATACGAATCTGCTCGCCGGTATCGGTCTCGTTCTTGATGCCGTTGGCAACCAGTTCGAAATCTTCGGAATGGGTTTTTTGATAGTCTTTGGCGCCGTCTTCCATGGTGCGGAAGAACTCATTGGCCAGCGATTTCATCACCAGTGCAACTTTGGGTTTTTCCTCTGCATGCACAGCAACGCTGAGAGATAGCGAGGACACAAGGGCAGCGGCCAGCAGACGACCGGGAAGGGGCAGCTTCATGAGTTGACTCCGAATCTTGTTTTTTTATCGGGTCGCAAACGTTTGCGTTGAATAACTATGGAAACAAGACACAGATTTGTCAAATCAGTTTTGCTGGCTGACGCAAGAGGCTGATGAATTCGATTATCCGGGATTTTTCCGAAAAACCGAACGGCTTTTCCTCAAGCGTTCGGGGTCCCGAATAGATACCGCTGCCACCAGGCTTGGGCTGCGCTCCACTAGCGAAGCCTATGGCCCGTAGCATCACGGCCAGATCGGTTTTACAGCGACAGCTGCCTCAGTTATCACACTTGGTACGGAATCTGCGTGTTGCCGTGTGCGACTCAGCACCCATCTCATTAGGAAGAGAGAGAACAATAAACATGAATGCTGCACTAAAGAGCTTCGCTCCCAGCGCCCTGGCGCTAATGTTGATACTGCCCGCCTGCGCATCGGCCGAAGAAGCCCAAACCCAGCAAAAATTGGCCAATGTCGTCATCCTGGCCACCGGCGGCACTATTGCCGGCGCCGGCGCAAGCGCTGCTAACAGCGCAACC
This sequence comes from Pseudomonas sp. KCJK9000, assembly GCF_046230725.1. Classification (NCBI taxonomy): domain Bacteria; kingdom Pseudomonadati; phylum Pseudomonadota; class Gammaproteobacteria; order Pseudomonadales; family Pseudomonadaceae; genus Pseudomonas; species Pseudomonas sp. KCJK9000. Next base: position 16,811 of record NZ_JBJJLN010000059.1, read on the forward strand.
TATCAAGCGGCCAAACTGGGCGTCGACAAACTGATTGCTGGTGTTCCAGAGCTGGCTGAACTTGCCAACGTGCGCGGTGAGCAGGTGATGCAGATTGTCTCCGAAAGCATTACCAATGACGATCTGCTAAAGCTCGGCAAGCGCGTTGCCGAGCTGGCCGACAGCAAAGACGTCGACGGCATCGTCATCACCCACGGCACCGACACGCTGGAAGAAACGGCTTACTTCCTGAACTTGGTTGAAAAGACCGACAAGCCGATCGTAGTCGTCGGCTCCATGCGACCAGGCACGGCAATGTCTGCCGACGGCATGCTCAACTTGTACAACGCCGTAGCGGTGGCCAGCGATAAACAGTCACGGGGCAAGGGTGTGCTGGTGACCCTAAACGACGAAATCCAGTCCGGTCGCGACGTAAGCAAGGCGGTTAATATCAAGACCGAAGCATTCAAGAGCGCTTGGGGGCCGATGGGTATGGTAGTGGAAGGCAAGTCTTACTGGTTCCGCCTGCCAGCCAAACGCCACACCGCCGATTCGGAGTTTGACATCAAGCAGATCAGCAGCCTGCCGCAGGTGGATATTGCCTACAGCTATGGCAACGTGAGCGACACAGCCTACAAGGCGCTGGCGCAGAGCGGTGCCAAAGCGATCATTCATGCCGGCACCGGTAATGGCTCAGTATCGTCGCGGGTAGTACCCGCGCTACAAGAGCTGCACAAGAACGGCGTGCAGATCATTCGCTCTTCCCACGTCAACCAGGGCGGCTTCGTTTTGCGCAATGCCGAACAGCCTGACGACAAATATGACTGGGTGGTGGCGCATGACCTGAACCCGCAAAAGGCGCGGATTCTGGCGATGGTGGCCATGACCAAGACACAGGACAGCAAAGAGCTGCAACGCATCTTCTGGGAGTATTGATTCCACTCAAGTCGAGGCCGGCGTGGCGCCCACATCGGCCTCTGCTCTAACTAAGCCACGAAAATCCTGTATCGAGCCCGTTGCGAAATACCTTGCCTTCAAATACTGTACGCACATACAGCAAAAACAAGGAATCGCCCCCGTGGCCAATACCGACTCCGCAACCGCCAGCAGTTACCAGCAACTGGGCCTGCGCATTCAGAAGATCATCAATAACCCCCTCGCCCAGCGCAGCCGCGCCGCGCTGATCTTCCGCCACGAACACGAGTCGCCCGATGATTGGGAAACCTTGCTCGAAGAAATCGCCGAGAACGATAACGTTACCCTCGCCCACCGCGATGATGGTGGCGTGCAAATCTTCTGGACGGTGCCCAAGGAAGATTGAGGTTTAGGCCAGTGTCTGCAAGTAGGCACTGGCCTCACGGTAACGGGCCAGCCGCGCTAGGTCGGCGGGGCCTGGCGTGGCAATACGAGAGAGGTCGCTATTGTCGGCAAGATCGGCCAATTTGACGGTACGTGCCAATGGGTCACTTCCCAAGCGCACCACAAAATCCTGGTAGCTTTCGCCCTGGTTGCGGCTCAAGGCCAGCAACGCGGCAAGAATTTTCAGTGGGAAGCCCTCCCGCGCTAGATCGGCGAGGGTGAGCGGCGTGTCTTCCATCACATCATGCAGCACAGCAACGATACGCTGCTCGGGTGTACTGACGCGCATCATCACCCGCAGCGGATGGAGGATATAAGCCGCTCCACCCTTGTCACACTGCCCTTCATGAGCCCTAGCAGCAACGGCAATGGCCCGCTCAAGCGTAGACATGAGGCCCTCCCCGTTTGGCTCGTCCCAAATCAAGCATAGCCGGGGACGGCTAGAGATTACAGTTAACGCTGAGCACCGTGCTGGATGACGATCGAATCGGTACCCAGCTTGGCCATTACCTCTGCCTTGCGTGCGTCGGCCTCGGCCTTGCTCGGGAATGGCCCCATCAGCACTACGGGCTTGCCGTCGCGGTACTCGACCGAGGACGGGATGCCCTTTTCGATCAGGCGGGCGGTCATGTCGCTCAGGGCGCCCATGTTGGCTCCTTGGATCACCTCGACATCCCACCCCTCAGGAGCCGGCTGACCCGCAAGGGCCTCGGCACGACGTTGCAGGTCGGCACCGCCGCAGTGTTCGCGGATACGCAGATTATCGCCGCCGCCATCAACGATGATTTCGTACTGCCCATCGGCACCTTTGATGGCGACATAGCTGCGGTACGGCTCGTATTGGCCAGCATCGTCCTTGCCGCGAACCTGACCGCAGATGGTGCCCTTGGTGTCGATCCGCACGTTGCCGAACTTGGCCGTCTTTGGGTTGTGCAGGTGCTCGGCGACCTGCTGATGAACACCTTCGACCTCGTTCTCACAGCCCGCCAGGGCCAGCACTGCCACTACCACTGCCAGTTTGCGCACGCGTGTACCTCCAGATTCGAAGGCGCGGATTCTACCATGGGCGCTCAGAGCGGCGCCCGCGACCAAAGGTTACATGCTGCTTCATGTGGAAACTGAGAATGCAAAAAGGGCGACCCTTGCGGATCGCCCTTCTTGATGCCCCGAAGCGGGACTTTGTTTGGTAGGCACAATTGGACTCGAACCAACGACCCCCACCATGTCAAGGTGGTGCTCTAACCAACTGAGCTATGTGCCTGTCGTGTGGTGCGCATATTAGTGATGCCGCTCACCCCTGTAAAGCGTTTTTTTCAAAAAAATCAAAAACTTTGAGATTTTTTTAAGGGTCTGATCGCGGGACTTGAAATGCATCATAATGCAAAAAGGGCGACCCATACGGATCGCCCTTTTCGATGCCCGGATACCGGGGCTTTGTTTGGTAGGCACAATTGGACTCGAACCAACGACCCCCACCATGTCAAGGTGGTGCTCTAACCAACTGAGCTATGTGCCTGTCGTGTGGTGCGCATTCTACGCAATCCCAAAAGCGTGTCAACACTTTTTTTTGCGCTAACTCACTGAATCTAAAACTGTTTATAGAAAACAGCCTGCTTCAGGCCAGTAAAGGATTTTCAACGGACGACTAGCGGGTGTTTATTATTATTGATAGCATCGGTACATTCGTTAAAAATATAAAACACGAGGTTTCTGCAGCATGGCTAACACCCCCTACCCCCAGTCCTACTACGCCGCCTCGGCTAACCCGGTGCCGCCACGTCCGGCGCTGCAGGGTGAGGTGGAAACCGATATCTGCATCATCGGTGCCGGCTACACCGGCCTGTCCAGTGCATTGTTCCTGCTGGAAAATGGCTTCAAGGTGAGCATTGTCGAAGCCGCCAAGGTCGGCTTCGGCGCTTCGGGCCGCAACGGTGGTCAGATCGTCAACAGCTATAGCCGCGACATCGACGTCATCGAGCGCACCGTTGGCCCCAAGCAGGCACAACTGCTGGGCCACATGGCGTTCGAGGGCGGGCGCATCATCCGTGAGCGCGTGGCCAAGTACAACATTCAATGCGACCTCAAAGACGGTGGCGTATTTGCGGCATTGACCAGCAAGCAGATGGGTCACTTGGAGTCGCAAAAGCGCCTGTGGGAACGCTTCGGCCACAATCAGTTGGAGCTGATGGACCAAAAGCGTATCCGTGAGGTCGTGGCATGCGACAACTATGTTGGCGGCATGCTGGACATGAGCGGCGGCCACATCCACCCGCTGAACCTGGCGTTGGGCGAAGCGGCCGCGGTCGAGTCGCTGGGCGGCATCATTTATGAGCAAACCCCGGCCGTGCGCATCGAGCGTGGCGCCAACCCGGTGGTACACACCCCTCAGGGCAAGGTCCGCGCCAAATTCATCATCGTCGCTGGCAACGCCTACCTGGGCAACTTGGTACCAGAGCTTGCCGCCAAGTCGATGCCGTGCGGCACTCAGGTGATCACCACCGAGCCACTGGGTGAAGAACTCGCCCGCACCTTGCTACCCCAAGACTACTGCGTGGAAGACTGCAACTACCTGCTTGATTATTACCGCCTGACCAGCGACAAACGCCTGATTTTCGGCGGTGGTGTCGTGTACGGTGCGCGCGATCCAGCCAACATCGAAGCGATCATTCGCCCGAAGATGCTCAAGGCATTCCCGCAGTTGAAAAACGTCAAGATCGACTACGCGTGGACCGGCAACTTCCTGCTGACCTTGTCGCGCCTGCCCCAGGTTGGGCGCATCGGCGACAACATCTACTACTCCCAAGGGTGCTCGGGCCACGGCGTGACCTACACCCATCTGGCGGGCAAAGTGCTGGCCGAAGCACTCCGTGGTCAGGCCGAGCGCTTCGACGCGTTCGCCGAACTGCCGCACTATCCATTCCCCGGCGGCCAGATGCTTCGGGTACCGTTCAGCGCCATTGGTGCCTGGTACTACAGCCTGCGCGATCGCCTGGGCTTCTGATGTAGACGGGCTTGGCCTGATTGCGCTTGTTCGGCGATCAGGCCTTCGCCCCCGGCACTACCTGTTCAAGCTGCGCACAGCCTGTTTTGCCGCAATCTCCTGGCCCGCTCGCGCCAGTTCGTCGGCAGCTTGAAGCCAGCGCTGAGGGTCGACTTGCGCTGGCAGCTGGCGAGGCGGTTGAACCAGCACCGCCCAACTTCCCTCCTCTGCCCACGCCGAAGCAAAGTCATCGAAAGCCACCGTCTGGCGCCGGTGCATACCAGAACGCAGCAGCACGCGCCGCTTGAAACTGTCATAGCCGATCAGGATCGCGTAACGCGGCTCGCTCCACCACGCCGAGCCCTCCCGATAACGCACCAGTACCGGATTCCCAGCAGCCACTTGGGTCAGCAACGCGTCCAGCTGTTTATCCAGGGGGTACACGACCATGCCGTACTCGCGTGCCACCTTTGGAATGCTGGTGCCGAGTGCCTCGACGCCTGTTGGAAGATCAAGTGGCTTGTCCAGCAAGCCTGGTGTAATCGGCGCGCCCTGTTGGGACAGCAGCGCGGCCAACGCCATAGCCCCGCTGTGGTTGGCATTGCCGCGGTAGAACGGCACGCTGCTGATTTCGACCCGTTGTGGCATGCCCTTGAGGTTTGCATGGGGGGCACTGGCGCAGCCGCTCAGAGTTGCCACCACCAGGCAGGCAGCCAATAGCTGGCCTGGGCCAGCCCACCGACGCTTGCAGGGATATTGCTCCATGGATACTCGCTTGTTCCGATGCCGGGCGGGCAGCGCCCAGCTTTTGCCACTGATCATAAGGCTACACACAGCTCGGGAATAGTCTGACGAGCGATTGGAATCAATCGATTTAAGCAATCGACCTTTGATCAATGGAACGTCACGGGCAGGCAGCTAGACTAAAGCAGTGTCTGGAGGGCAAACCACAAGTTGGCCCAAGAGAAGGAGGCACACATGAGCCTGACCATGGCTATTCTCATGCTGGTGGGTATGTGGCTGAGTGTCGCGGCCGCCATGCTATGGGGTGTTCTACGTATCGTAAGGCGTCATTCCCAGCATCATCCGCTGCCACCACAAGCCCCGGCCAAGGCACGGCCGACTCAAAGGGCACAGCAGCATGCCGGGGTGCACTGAGGTTTCTTAAGGTGTATGCAAACGGGGCGCCGAGCGCCCCGTTTTTTTTCATCA
>NZ_JBJJLN010000060.1:0-21987 GCF_046230725.1 Pseudomonas sp. KCJK9000
GGGCAAAGAAAAAGGGCATCTCATTCGAGATGCCCTTTTCTATATGGTGGGTCGTGTAGGATTCGAACCTACGACCAATTGGTTAAAAGCCAACTGCTCTACCAACTGAGCTAACGACCCGGAAATGGTCGGGGTGAGGGGATTCGAACTCCTGACATCCTGCTCCCAAAGCAGGCGCGCTACCGGACTGCGCTACACCCCGAGGTCTTGCAAAAAAAAGGGCACCTCACTCGAGATGCCCCTTTTTACATGGTGGGTCGTGTAGGATTCGAACCTACGACCAATTGGTTAAAAGCCAACTGCTCTACCAACTGAGCTAACGACCCGGAAAATGGTCGGGGTGAGGGGATTCGAACTCCTGACATCCTGCTCCCAAAGCAGGCGCGCTACCGGACTGCGCTACACCCCGAGATTGGCTCCGCGACCTGGACTCGAACCAGGGACCCAATGATTAACAGTCATTTGCTCTACCGACTGAGCTATCGCGGAACTGAACTTCGGCACATCTTTACTACTTCGAAGTTTGTGTTAGCTTCGTACTCTTTGGCTTACCGCTTTCGCGTTCTAGCTGCTGAGGCCGGCTATTCTACATTCTTCGTTTTGCTTGTCAACCACTTTTTTTCATTCAACTTACTGATTTGTAAGTTGTTTTGCGGCCACCGATGTTGCTGGTGATTCGCTTAGTGCCTGACAACGCGGCGTATATTAGGGTCACTCGTTTTTTGATGCAAGCAAAAATTTCAAAATTTTCAGCGGGTTACCCATAATTGTTGCAGAGCCTCGATTTTGCTGGCGCGCACACGAAAAAAAGCCCCGCAAATGCGGGGCTCGTGTGCAGCGGCGGTCAGGCAAAGACGATTTCGTCGCCCTGCACTTTGGCGGTGATCGCCGTGCCAGGGATGAACTTGCCAGCCAGGATCAGCTGCGCCAATGGGTTCTCGATCCAGCGCTGGATCGCCCGCTTCAGCGGACGAGCGCCATAGACCGGGTCGTAACCCACCGCAATCAGCTTGTCCAACGCCTCTGGGCTCAAAGTCAGCGACAATTCGCGCTCCAGCAGACGGCTGCGCAGGCGGCCAAGCTGGATTTCGGTGATGCCTGCGATCTGCTCGCGGCCCAGTGGCTCGAACACCACCACTTCGTCGATACGGTTGATGAACTCCGGACGGAAGTGCGCGCCCACAGCATCCATCACCGCAGCACGTTGCGCCTCCCGGTCACCCACCAATTCCTGGATCTGCGCAGAGCCCAGGTTGGAGGTCATCACGATCACCGTGTTCCGGAAGTCCACCGTACGGCCATGGCTGTCGGTCAGACGGCCATCTTCGAGCACCTGCAGCAATACGTTGAACACGTCCGGGTGAGCCTTCTCCACTTCGTCCAGCAATACCACCGAATAGGGTTTGCGACGCACAGCTTCGGTCAGGTAACCGCCCTCTTCATAACCCACATAGCCTGGCGGGGCACCGATCAGGCGAGCCACGGAGTGTTTCTCCATGAACTCGGACATGTCGATACGCACCATGGCCTCCTCGGTGTCGAACAGGAACTCGGCCAGCGCCTTGCACAGCTCGGTCTTGCCCACGCCGGTCGGGCCGAGGAACAGGAACGAACCACTGGGGCGGTTCGGATCGGACAACCCGGCACGCGAGCGGCGCACGGCATTGGCAACGGCGGTTACCGCTTCGCCCTGGCCGATCACCCGCTGGTGCAACAGCTCTTCCATCTTCAGCAGCTTCTCGCGCTCACCCTCGAGCATCTTGGCCACGGGAATACCGGTCCATTTCGATACCACTTCGGCGATTTCTTCCTCGGTGACCTTGTTGCGCAGCAGTTGGTTGTCGGTCTTGCCGTGCTGGTCGACCATCTGCAGGCTGCGCTCGAGGTCCGGGATCACCCCATACTGCAGCTCGGCCATGCGGCTCAGGTCACCCTTGCGACGGGCGCTTTCCAGTTCTTGGCGTGCCTGTTCGATCTTCTGCTGGATCTGCGCCGAGCCCTGCACTTCGGCCTTCTCCGAAGCCCAGATCTCTTCCAGGTCAGAGTACTCGCGCTCCAACCGCTCGATTTCCTCGGTGAGCTTCTCCAGACGCTTCTTGGCCGCCTCGTCCTGCTCTTTTTTCAGTGCCTGGGATTCAACCTTGAGCTGAATCAGGCGACGGTCGAGGCGGTCGAGCACTTCCGGCTTGGAGTCGATTTCCATCCGAATGCGGCTGGCCGCTTCGTCGATCAGGTCAATGGCCTTGTCGGGCAATTGGCGGTCAGTGATGTAACGATGGCTGAGCTTGGCCGCAGCGATGATCGCCCCGTCAGTGATGGCTACCTTGTGGTGCACTTCATAGCGCTCTTTCAAGCCGCGCAGAATCGCGATGGTGTCTTCCTCGCTCGGCTCTTCCACCAGCACCTTCTGGAAACGGCGCTCCAGCGCCGCGTCTTTCTCGATGAACTGGCGGTATTCGTTGAGCGTGGTGGCGCCAACACAGTGCAATTCACCACGGGCCAGGGCGGGCTTGAGCATATTGCCAGCGTCCATTGCACCTTCGCCTTTACCGGCGCCAACCATGGTGTGCAGTTCGTCGATGAACAGGATGATCTGGCCTTCCTGCTTGGACAGCTCGTTCAGCAGGCCTTTCAGGCGCTCTTCGAACTCGCCCCGATATTTGGCACCAGCAATCAGTGCGCCCATATCCAGCGCAAGCAAACGCTTGCCTTTGAGGCCGTCTGGCACTTCACCGTTGATGATGCGCTGGGCCAGGCCCTCGGCAATGGCGGTCTTACCCACGCCAGGCTCACCGATCAGCACGGGGTTGTTCTTGGTACGGCGTTGCAGCACCTGCACCGTGCGGCGGATTTCATCGTCGCGGCCGATCACCGGGTCAAGCTTGCCCTCTTCGGCGCGCTTGGTCAGGTCGACAGTGTACTTGTCCAGCGCCTGACGCGACTCCTCGGCATTGGCGTCGTTCACCGCCGCGCCGCCACGCAGGTTGTTGATGGCGTTTTCCAGGGCCTTCTTGCTTACGCCTTGGCTGAGCAGCAGCTTGCCGAGCTTGCTGTTCTCGTCCATGGCGGCCAGCAACACCAATTCGCTGGAAATGAACTGGTCGCCCTTCTGCTGGGCCAGGCGGTCAGCCTGGTTGAGCAGGCGCGCCAAGTCCTGGGACATGTTCACGTCGCCGGTTGGGTTCTGGATTTTCGGCAACTGATCAAGTTCTTTGACCAAGGCCTGGCGCAGGCTGTTGATGTCGAAACCAACCTGCATCAGCAGCGGTTTGATCGAACCACCCTGCTGCTCGAGCAGTGCCTGCAAAAGGTGCACGGGCTCGATGGCGGGGTGATCCATGCCAACGGCCAGGGATTGGGCATCGGATATTGCAAGCTGAAGCTTGCTGGTCAAACGGTCTATTCGCATGGGGTTACCTTCCTTTAAAGGGCAGGTAGGAGCGATGGACAGCGCCTGTTCGTGAAGAAACCTGCCTGAGATGACCTTATAGATAAGGTTGATTCTGGAAGTTTCAAGCGTAGCGGGGTTGACCGAGGTCAGCTTTTTTGATTAGCGCCCGGTGAGCCAGACCAACGAGGCAAAGCGCCCGCCTTGAGGGGTGCGTCGATAGGAGAAGAAGCGGGCATCGTTGACCGTGCAGTAGCCCCCACCATAAACGGCACACACACACCGTGCCGCCAAGCGAATTCGCGCCAGCTCGTAGATGTCGGCCATCAGTTTGCCCGGCCGCTGCCCCTCGACAAACGCCCTGGCAGCTTCAGGGTGCACAGCGGTAAAGGCATCGCGCACCTCCAGGCCAACTTCGAAGGCTTTGGGGCCGATGGCCGGCCCAAGCCAGACCAGCACCTCTTCAGGCGCTAGTGCCAGGCGCTCGAGGGTCGCCTCGAGCACGCCGCCGGCTAGCCCGCGCCAGCCGGCATGGGCGGCGGCCACGCGTGTACCGGCACGGTCGCAGAACAGCACCGGCAGGCAATCGGCAGTCATCACGGCGCAGGCGATGCCCGGTTGGTCGGTCCAGCTGGCATCGGCTTGGCTAACGACGGCCGGGTCGGCATCGACCACTACCAGGCCATGCACCTGCTTGAGCCAGGCGGGCTGGATGTCGAAGGTATGGCTCAGGCGCTGACGGTTCGCGGCGACCGCGGCAGGGTCGTCGCCTACGTGGTCGCCAAGGTTGAAAGTTTCATAGGGCGGCAGGCTGACACCGCCCGCGCGGGTGGTGACACAGGCGCGCACCGAGGCCGGGGCAGGCCAATCGGGAAATAGCAGCGACTGCGTCAGGCCGGTCATCCAACGAAACTCTCGCGGTCGTGGTTCAACAGCGAAAGCAGCCAGACGAAGTCATCCGGCAAAGGCGATTCCCATTTCATGATTTCGCCAGTGATCGGGTGAGCCAATGCCAGGAAGCGGGCATGCAGCGCTTGGCGCGGGAAAGTTTTCACTGCTTCGACCATGGTTGGGCTGGCCGCTGGCGGGATGCGGAAGCGCCCGCCGTAGGTCTGATCGCCCACCAACGGGAAGCCGACATGGGCCATGTGCACGCGGATCTGGTGCGTACGGCCGGTTTCCAGCTTCACACGCACGTGGGTATGCGAGCGGAAGCGCTTGAGCACGCGGTAGTGGCTGACGGCAGGCTTGCCGCCGTCGGTCACCGCCATACGCTGACGCATGCCGCCGTGGCGGCCGATCGGGGCATCGATCTTGCCCCCAGCGGTGACCACGCCAATGACGATGCATTCGTAGATACGGCTGACCTTGCGCGCCTGCATCTGCTCGACCAGCTTGGTCTGGGCTTGCAGAGTCTTGGCCACAACCATCAGCCCGGTGGTGTCTTTGTCCAGGCGATGGACGATACCGGCGCGCGGCACGTTGACGATATCGGGCACGTGGTGCAACAAGGCATTGAGCAGCGTACCGCTGGCATGCCCGGCAGCCGGGTGCACAACCAGCCCGGCAGGCTTGTTGATCACCATGATGTGCTCGTCCTCGTAGACGATATCCAGTTCGATATCTTCTGCAACCCACTCGCCTTGGGCCTCTTGCTCGGCCTCAAGCACGAGTTGCGAGCCACCATGGACGAGGTCGCGAGGGCGCACGACTGCACCATCGACCGTCAGGCGGCCTTCTTTGATCCACGAAGTAAGCCGCGAACGCGAATACTCGGCGAACAATTGGGCGGCGACCTGGTCGAGGCGTTGACCGCCCAAATCGGACGGTACCTCTGCGCTAAGTTGAATGATCTCGGACATGCTCGATTCGGCGGGCGCACAGCCTTTGGTTTCGGCTGCGAGCTTGTGGTTAAATACGGCTTCTTTTGTCCCGGGGTTGGCCGGGGCGCTCATCATAACAGGACGGCACCGCCCAAGACAGCGGCCGTCAAAGGGACGCAAGCCGCCATGCAAGTGAAACACCTGCTGCTGATCGCCATCCTCGGGCTCACCGCGGCCTGTTCCTCCAATAAGGAAGTCATTGACGAGAACCTCAGTGAGGCCGAGCTGTATCAACAGGCTCAGGCTGATCTGGACAACTCCAGCTACACCAGCGCCGTGAACAAGCTCAAGGCCCTGGAGTCGCGTTACCCATTCGGCCGTTACGCCGACCAGGCGCAGCTCGAGCTGATCTACGCCAACTACAAGAACTCCGAGCCCGAAGCTGCCAAGTCGGCCGCCGAGCGCTTCATTCGTCTGCACCCTCAGCACCCGAACGTGGACTACGCCTACTACCTCAAGGGCCTGACCTCGTTCGACCAGGACCGTGGCCTGCTGGCGCGCTTCCTGCCGCTGGACATGACCAAGCGTGACCCTGGCGCCGCCCGCGACTCGTACAACGAGTTCGCCCAGCTGACCAGCCGCTTCCCCAACAGCCGCTACGCCCCCGATGCCAAGCAGCGCATGATCTACCTGCGCAACCTGCTGGCGGCCTACGAAATCCACGTGGCCGACTATTACCTGGGCCGCCAGGCTTATGTGGCAGCTGCCAACCGTGGCCGCTACGTGGTCGAGAACTTCCAGGAAACCCCATCGGTCGGCGACGGCCTGGCCGTAATGGTCGAGGCGTATCAGAAGATGCACCTGGACGAGCTGGCTGCAACCAGCCTGGAAACCTTAAAGCTCAACTACCCAGACCACCCAAGCCTGGTAGATGGCCAATTCCAGCCCCAGCAGACCGAGTCTGACGGCCGCAGTTGGTTGTCCAAGGCCACCCTGGGCCTGATCGAAACCGATACACCGCTGCCGCCGGGCGAAACCCGTGCCAACCAGGATGTGGTCAAGCAGTTCCAGGATGCGCGCGACGAGATGCCGCGAGAGCTGCTGCCTGAAGACGAAAACGGCGACCCGATCGTGCCAGCAGGCCCGAAAGAGGCCGAGAAAGACCGCTCGTGGTTCAGCTACATGACCTTTGGTCTGTTCGACTGACACAAGCATCATGAGAAAGGGAGGCCCAGGCCTCCCTTTTTTCATGGCTGCGCCCTAGACTGTCGGCTTCTATCACTAACAAGCTGGACATCATGGTTCGCCTACTTTTCTGGATCGCCCTGATCGCCGCCGCGTTCTGGCTGTGGCGCAAATTCAAAGTCAGCCAGCAATCACACGCCGAGCCCAAGCTCGATGCGCCGCTGCAGATGGTGCGCTGTGCGCACTGCGGCGTTCACCTGCCCAACGACCGTGCGCTACAGCAAGGCGCCCAGTGGTATTGCAGCCAGGCTCACCTGCAACAGGGGCCTGGGCCATCTCGGTAAGCCGGGCACGTGTGGGGCCCTATTGACACTCAGGGACGCACGCACCGGGCCGGCTTTCAGGCTAGTCGCCCCTCTGGCGCATAAGGTGCCGGGTCGATGATCGGTTCGCCCCCCGTCAGCAAATCGGTGAATAACTGGCATGACGCCGGCGCCAGCACCAAGCCGTTACGGTAATGCCCGCAGTTCAGCCATAGCCCTTGGTGCCCTGGCACCGGCCCGATGTAGGGAACGCCCTCTGGCGAGCCTGGGCGCAATCCCGCCCAGTGCGCCACGACCGTGGCATCCTTGAGTGCAGGCAGCAGCTCGATGGCCGATGCCTTGAGGCTGGCAAGCGCCGCTTCAGTTGGCGTCTTGTCGTAACCGGCATGCTCCAGGGTACTGCCCACCAGAACGTGCCCGTCCCGACGTGGAATGGCGTAGCGCCCCTTAGCCAATACCATGCTCGGTAGGAAGTCTTCGGCACATTTGAACAGGATCATCTGGCCCTTCACCGGCTCCACTGGCAACTCCAGCCCAACCGTGCGCAGTAGATCGCCGCTCCAGGCGCCGGCGCTGAGCACCACATCATCTGCAGCCAGCACGCCTTCGGCGGTTCGCACCCCCGTCACCCGCCCGTCTTCATGAACGAATCCACTGACCTGGCAATGCTCGCGCAAGGACACGTTAGGCAACGCCAGCAGCCCGGCCTTGAGCGACTTCACCAGCCGAGGGTTGCGCACGTTGGCCACACCGGCCATGAAGACCGCATGCTTGAAGCCAGGGCCCAATACCGGTACAGCGTCGTAGGCGGCTGAAATATCCACGGCACTGAGTGGCCGCTGTTCACGCGCGGCCCAGGCCAGGGCCTGGGCTTCATCGTCCAGATCGAGCCAGTACAGCCCCGTGGTATGAACTTGTGGATCGATGCCCGTGGTGGCGAACAGGCGCTCGCCCAACTGCGGGTAAAAATCCTGCGACCAGTGCGCCAGCGCGGTAACCGCCGGGCTGTACCGCCATGGATAAAGGGGCGAAACGATGCCGCCACCGGCCCATGAAGACTCACGGCCTACTTCGCCCTGGTCACACACCACCACCTGGGCAACCTTCGCCGCCAGATTGTATGCGGTCAGCAGGCCGATCACGCCGCCACCGACCACCACTACTTGCTTGCTCATCTGTCGATCCAACACCTGAAGTAAATCCGCGATGCCTGGGCACCTCCAACCGTCAGCTTCCCCAGCAGCGCTCACTGCCGCCAACAGCGCCCGGATTACTCCGCACACCTGCCTGGTCGAGCTGATAGTCGCCACAGCGATCCTCGGCCATCAGGCCACTTGGTAGCCTGCGAGCGATCAGCGTGAAGGTGTCGCTGTCACGCAGGGCCTGCAAACGGTAATGGCGGTTGCCAGCGGGCAGTTGTGGATCGCCTTCGGCGTACTGGCCGGTGCGCACGCGGTGGTGCTCCAGGCGCAGGGCAGCATCATGCAGCAGGCCAACCACTTCGCTTCGTGCGGCTCGCCTGAGCTGTTCGCTGTAACTGGGGTAGGCAATGGCTGCCAGAATGCCGGTCACGGCCACGACAATCAACAACTCGATCAGGGTCATCCCTTGCTGCATGTCAGTCTTGCCTCAGTCTCTGCCGCCAAAGGATACGTTTCGGGGCCTGTGGTTGAGCGGTTGGTATGGCATAAACGGCTTCCAGCACCTGCCTGGCTGATGGCTGCCGGCTCACGGCTGTCACTCGGTACAACGTGACCGATTCACCTTCGGGCATGTGTACTGCGCGGTCGGTTTGGCCAAGGTTCTGCAAATGGAAATAGCCAAGCTCGTGGCTTTGCCAGCGGCCGCGCAGGTCATGCGGGCCTGCCGGTGGCAGGCAGTCGTTGCACGGCGCTGGCGGTGAGCGCTGCAGTGCTTGCAGGCCTGCCAGCAGTACGGCGTCGGCATCCTTCAGGGCCTGCAGGCTCTCGCGCATGGCACTGCTTAACCGGGTCTCGATCAGCGCTTGACGCAAGGCCGAGGTGGCCAGTAAGGCCAGCAACAGGTTGAATACCAATGCCAGTAAAAGCACCATCCCGCGTTCACGGTTCATGAGTCGGCACCCAAATTGCGTAGCGCTATGCTGATTTCGTGACGCTGTTCCAGTTGCAGCGTTGGCTCGAACAACGTCAGGGCTATGTCGATGCGCCCGGCACCTGGCGTTTTTTCATGAGTGACCTGCATCTGGCGTACGTGCTCGATCAGCGGCTGGGTACTGCGACCCCACACGAAATACAGCGTCGAGTCCCTTAACTCGTAGCGGTGACGGCTAAGCCGCAAGGCCATATGCTCCCCGAAATGCGCCGGGGGCAGGTCGGAAACCACGGCCTCTTTTCGGCAGTCAGTGAACAGCGTCCAGTCAGGCTTGCCGGTGTAGGCAGAGGTTTCGGCCACCACCAGTTCCAGGCTCGACGGCCCAATCAGCAGCGGCTGGGCCAGTGCCTGCCGAGCCGATGGGTCCTTGATGTCGTCGGGCCTGAGCTGCAGGCATCCGAACATGCCGGCCATCCGGACATCCTGGGCCATGCGCAGCAACGCCAGCCGCGCATCGTCCTGAAGCCGCAGCGCAGCCCCCTGCAGCCGCCAAGCTTGATGACTGGCCACCAACAGCTGGCTGGCAGCCGTCAGCACCATCAGCCCCATGGCCAAGGCAAGCATCGCCTCCAGCAACCCGAAGCCTGCCTGGGTTCGCCTCACGGCTGGCCCCGCTCGTGTTGGCTGTACCGCGCGAAAGCTTCGCCACCCTCACGGCGCGCGCTGTCGGTCATTTGCAAAGCCTTCAACTCAATGGCGGCCGAGGCCACTATGCCAACGGCCACCACCACGACAGCCAGTAGCACTTCCAAGAGCGTCGTGCCCCGTTGCTTGTTGCGCATCCCTGCACCTCCCGCGACTTTTCCTGCAATGGCATTGAATCTCGTCGACTGGACCGTTGGGCCAGTGACCGTGAAGCTACAGCGAAGCACTTCCAGGGAGGAATGCACGGTGAGGCAACGTGGTGTAACACTGATTCAAATGATGTTGGCAGTGGCCATGGTCGCCTCGCTCACACAGCTCGGTATGCCTGCCTACGCGAGGTTGAGCGAAAATCTGCATGGAGCAGCGGCGGCTCGGGAACTGGCCCAGGCGCTGCGAAGTGCGCGCGGCCACGCCATGCTGCAAGGCCGGGAAGTGTTGGTACGGCCCATCGAGAATGACTGGGGCAAAGGTTGGCGGGTGCTGCTCGCACACAACCAGCAACTGCTGCGCGAACATCGGCTGGCACGGCCGATGAAAATAGCGGAAAACGCAGGTGGGCAAGTGACATTCAATGCCCAGGGAATGCCAGAGGGGCGCTTCGGGGCGACGCTGAGCGTGTGCGAACGTACTTCAACGCGCCGCTCACACACTGTAGTGATATCTCGTGCTGGCAAAATCGACCTGCGCACAGGTGAGACGACAGGCTCACCGTGCGCAGGCACCTGACTTAGATCAGCGAGCGAACTCGCAGCTCTTTGGGCATGGAGAAGGTGATGTTCTCCGGCCGCCCATCAAGCTCTTCGGCGCCCGTCGCGCCCCAGGCCTTGAGCTGGTCGATCACGCCACGCACCAGCACTTCAGGGGCCGAAGCGCCGGCAGTGATGCCGATGCGCGCTGCCTGGTCGAACCAGTTGCGCTGCAGGTCTTCGGCACCGTCGATCAGGTAGGCCGGGGTGCCCATGCGCTCAGCCAGCTCGCGCAGGCGGTTGGAGTTCGAGCTGTTAGGGCTTCCGACCACCAGTACTACATCGCATTCGCCGGCCAGTTGCTTGACCGCATCCTGGCGGTTTTGCGTGGCGTAGCAGATGTCGTCCTTGCGCGGGCCGCCAATGTTGGGGAAGCGTGCGCGCAGGGCATCGATGACACGGCTGGTGTCGTCCATCGACAGCGTGGTCTGGGTCACGAAAGCCAGGTGATCTGGGTCGTTGACCTGCAACTGGGCAACATCGTCTTCATCTTCGACGAGGTAGATGGCGCCCCCATTGCTCGGGTCATACTGCCCCATGGTGCCTTCGACCTCCGGGTGCCCTTCGTGGCCGATAAGGATGCACTCACGGCCGTCACGGCTGTACTTGGCCACTTCGATATGCACCTTGGTGACCAGTGGGCAGGTCGCGTCGAATACCTTCAGGCCACGGCCGGCAGCTTCCTGGCGCACAGCTTGGGAAACACCGTGAGCACTGAAGATGACGATGACATCATCCGGCACCTGGTCCAGCTCTTCGACGAAGATGGCGCCGCGATTGCGCAGGTCTTCCACCACGAACTTGTTGTGCACCACTTCGTGACGCACATAGATCGGCGGGCCGAAGACTTCCAGCGCACGGTTGACGATCTCGATCGCCCGGTCGACCCCCGCGCAGAAGCCGCGCGGGTTGGCGAGTTTGATTTGCATGATCGGCTCCAGGCCTACAGGGCCTTGACCTCGAGGATCTCCACCTCGAAGGTCAGGGTCTTGCCAGCCAGTGGGTGATTGAAATCGATGGTCACCTGGTCGTCGTCGAAGGCTTTGACCACACCCGGTAGCTCGGTGTTGGCGGCATCGTTGAAGATGATCAGCAGCCCTTCGGACAGCTCCATGTTTTCGAAGTTGGAGCGTGGCATGACCTGCACGTTCTGTGGGTTGGGCTGACCGAAAGCGTTCTCCGGCGCCACCGCAACGGTGCGCTTGTCACCTGCCTTGAAACCGAACAACGCATTTTCGAAGCCTGGCAGCAGATTGCCGTCGCCGACCTTGAACGTAGCCGGGGCCTTGTCGAAGGTGCTGTCGACGGTATCGCCGTTTTCCAGGTGCAGCGCGAAGTGCAGAGTGACTTCGGTGTTCTGGCCGATACGGGTGTCAGTCATGGACTGGTTCCTCGGACTTCTTGCTCTTGAACATATCCAGCGCCAGCATCACCGCACCAACGGTGATGGCGCTGTCGGCCAGGTTGAAGGCCGGGAAGTAATGACGGTTTTGCCAATGCACCAGGATGAAGTCGACCACATGGCCAAGCACGATGCGGTCGTAAAGGTTGCCCAGCGCACCGCCGAGCACCAGCGCCAGCGCCACCGCCAGCCAGGTTTCACCGCGCCCTAGGCGCTTAAGCCAGACCACCAGCACCGCACTGACCACCACCGCAATCAGGGCGAACAGCCAGCGCTGCCAACCGGCGCCATCAGCCAGGAAACTGAAGGCAGCACCGGTGTTGTAGGCCAGTGTCCAGCTGAAGTAGTCAGGGATGACGACGATCTGCTGGTACATGGTCAGGGCGTTGTCGAAATACAGCTTGGTGGCCTGGTCGAGGACCAGCACCAGCAAGCTCAGCCACAGCCATGCAAGGCGCCCGAAACGCCCCGCTGCAGGGTTAGGCATAGTGGCGCACCTCGCCTTGGCCGGTCAGGTTGTCCACGCAACGGCCACAGATTTCCGGGTGCTCCGGGTGGCTGCCGACGTCGGCGCGGAAGTGCCAGCAACGGCCGCACTTGGCGTGGCCAGACTTGACCACCTGCAGCTTCAGGCCTTCCACTTCGGTAGCCACGGCCTCGGCCGGCGCCTGGGCGAACGGCACCACGCTGGCGGCGGAGGTAATCAGTACGAAGCGAAGCTCGTCGCCCAGCTTGTTCAGGTCGGCCATCAGGCTTTGCTCAGCGAACAAGGTGACTTCGGCCTGCAGGTTGCCACCGATGACCTTAGCGGTACGCTGGTTTTCCAGCTCCTTGTTGACCGCAGCCTTCACGGCCATGACGCGGTTCCAGTAGGCGCGGTCCAGCTCGGTGCCTTCTGGGAGCTCGGCCAGGCCCTGATACCAGCCGTTGAGCATCACCGACTCGTTGCGCTCACCCGGCAGGTACTGCCAGATTTCGTCGGCAGTGAACGCCAGGATCGGTGCGATCCAGCGCACCAGTGCCTCGCTGATGTGGTACAGCGCGGTTTGGCAGGAACGGCGCGCGACACTGTTGGCGCCAGTGGTGTACTGGCGGTCCTTGATGATGTCGAGGTAGAAGCCGCCCAACTCCTGCACGCAGAAGTTGTGGATCTTCGAGTAGACGTTCCAGAAGCGGTATTCGCCGTAGTGCTCTTCCAGCTCGCGCTGCAGCAGCAGGGTACGGTCCACGGCCCAGCGGTCCAGGGCGATCATCTCCTGCGGGGCCAGCAGGTCGGTTGCCGGGTTGAAACCACTCAGGTTGGAAAGCAGGAAGCGCGCGGTGTTGCGGATACGGCGGTAGGCATCGGCGCTGCGCTGCAGGATCTGCTCCGACACGGCCATCTCGCCGGAGTAATCGGTCGCGGCCACCCACAGGCGCAGGATATCCGCACCCAAGGTATTGTTGACCTTTTCTGGCTCGATGGTGTTGCCCAGCGACTTGGACATCTTGCGGCCGCTTTCGTCCACGGTGAAGCCGTGGGTCAGCAGCTCGCGGTACGGCGCGTGGCCGTCGATCGCGCAACCGGTCAGCAACGACGAGTGGAACCAGCCGCGGTGCTGGTCGGAGCCTTCCAGGTACAGGTCGGCACGTGGCCCGGTGGCGTGGCCGATGTCGTGGGAGCCACGCAGCACGTGCCAGTGGGTGGTGCCGGAGTCGAACCAGACGTCCAGGGTGTCGGAGATCTTGTCGTACTGCGCAGCTTCGTCACCCAGCAATTGAGCGGCGTCCAGTTTGAACCAGGCTTCGATGCCCTCTTGCTCGACGCGCTTGGCCACGGCCTCCATCAGCTCGACGGTGCGCGGGTGCAGCTCGCCGGTCTGCTTGTGCAGGAAGAATGGGATCGGCACGCCCCAGTTGCGTTGACGCGAGATGCACCAGTCTGGGCGGTTGGCGATCATCGAATGCAAGCGCGCCTGGCCCCAGGCCGGGACGAATTTGGTGTCTTCGATGGCCTTGAGTGCACGTTCGCGAAGCGGCTCGCCAGTGCTCGGCTGCTTGTCCATGCCGACGAACCACTGCGCGGTGGCGCGGTAGATCAGCGGCGTCTTGTGGCGCCAGCAGTGCATGTAGCTGTGGCTGATGGTTTCGGTATGCATCAGCGCGCCGACTTCGCTGAGCTTGTCGACGATCGCCGGGTTGGCCTTCCAGATGAACTGGCCGCCAAAGAATGGCAGCGATTCGACGTATACACCGTTGCTCTGCACTGGGGTCAGGATATCGTCGTTGACCATGCCATAGCGCTTGCAGGTAACGAAGTCGTCTTCACCGTAGGCCGGGGCCGAGTGCACCACGCCAGTGCCTGCGCCCAGTTCTACGTACTCGGCCAGGTACACAGGCGACAGGCGGTCGTAGAACGGGTGGCGGAAATCGACCAGTTCCAGGGCCGAGCCTGGCGCGGTGGCGATCACCGAACCTTCCAGGTTGTAGCGCTTGAGGCAAGACTCTACCAGCTCTTCGGCCAGCACCAGCAGACGCTCGCCGGTATCAACCAAGGCGTACTTGAAGTCTGGGTGGATGTTCAGCGCCTGGTTGGCCGGGATGGTCCACGGGGTGGTGGTCCAAATCACGATAGCAGCCGGTTTGGCCAGCGACGCCAGGCCGAAGGCGGCAGCCAGCTTGGCCTCATCGGCAGCCGGGAAGGCCACGTCGATGGTCTGGGATTTCTTGTCGGCGTATTCGACCTCGGCCTCGGCCAGGGCCGAACCGCAATCGAAGCACCAGTTCACAGGCTTGAGGCCTTTGAACACGAAGCCTTGCTTGACCATTTCGGCCAGAGCGCGGATTTCACCGGCCTCGTTGGCGAAGTTCATGGTCTTGTACGGGTTGTCCCAGTCACCCAGCACACCTAGGCGGATGAACTCGGTCTTCTGCCCTTCGATCTGCTCGGCGGCATACTCACGGCACAGCTCACGGGTGCGGTCTGCGGTCAGGTGCTTGCCGTGGGTGACTTCGACCTTGTGCTCGATCGGCAGGCCGTGGCAGTCCCACCCAGGGACGTAGGGCGCGTCGAAGCCGGACAGCGTCTTGGAACGGACGATCATGTCCTTGAGGATCTTGTTCAGCGCATGACCGATGTGAATCTTGCCGTTGGCATAGGGCGGGCCGTCGTGCAGGACGAATTTCGGACGATCCTTGCCAATTTCGCGCAGCTTCTGGTACAGGCCAATGCTGTCCCAGCGCTGCAGGATCTGCGGTTCGCGCTGAGGCAGGCCGGCCTTCATGGGGAAGGCGGTGTCCGGAAGGTTTAGCGTGGCTTTGTAGTCGGTCATTTCAGGCTCTTCGTTAGCGGTTGAGCGTGCCAATGTGCACGTGCGGCGGCGATATCCGCATCGATCGCCGACTTCAGCGCCTCCAGGGAGGCGAATCGCTGCTCTTCACGCAGCTTGTGGTGGAATTCCACCGTCAGGCGCCGGCCATACAGATCGCCGGCATAATCCAGTAGATGAATCTCGAGGTGCGGGCGGCCGTCACCGGCCACCGTCGGGCGCACGCCAATGTTGCCCACACCCGGCCAGGCCTTGCCATCGATCTCGATGCTGGCCAGGTAAACTCCGGACAGCGGCACGCGGCGGCGCTTGAGCTGGATGTTGGCGGTCGGTGTGCCGAGCTGGCGGGCCAGCTTCTGGCCATGCATTACGCGGCCAGTGATACGGTACGGGCGGCCCAGCAGGTGCTGGGCCAGCTCGAAGTTGCCCTCGGCCAGCGCCTTGCGCACTTCAGTGCTGCTGACCCGCAAGCCGTCCTGAATCACCGTGTCGGCGGCTTCGACGGTAAAGCCGTATTGCTTGCCGGCTGCGACCAGGAAGGCAAAATCGCCAGCGCGGTCGCAACCGAAGCGAAAATCGTCACCTACCTCAAGGTGGCGTACCCCCAGGCCATCGACCAGGATCGCCTTGACGAACGCCTGCGCGCTGAGCTGGCTCAGGCGCTGGTTGAATGCAAGGCACAGCACCCGGTCGACGCCCTCGCCAGCCAGCAGCTCGACCTTGTCGCGCAGGCGGGCCAGCCGGGCCGGCGCGGTATCGGGGGCGAAGTATTCGCGCGGCTGCGGCTCGAAGATCACCACGCAGGTCGGCAGGCCCAGTTCCTGGCCACGCTCGCGCAGGCGCGCCAGGATAGCCTGGTGGCCACGGTGTACCCCGTCGAAGTTGCCAATGGTGGCGACACAGCCCCGGTGCTCGGGGCGCAGGTTGTGAAGACCTCGAACCAGCTGCATAACGCGCTTCTTGCTCATAAAGTGGCCGATTATAACCACACCCGGGCGCCGGTGACAGGCAGCAGCGCCCAGGGGTGACATGGAATACGAAAAACCGACGCCTGACCCGCTTTTACCTCAATGCAGGGCCTTGCGGGCGAAATGCCGGGGCCGGAAACCACACACATACAGGCAACCGAAATAGGTCACCACTCCCGCCGCGATCAATGCACCCAGGCGCAGGAACCGTTCCAGCATGTTGCCTTGCTCCCAGGCTGGCAGGTAGTGCATGCCCAACAGCAGCACCGCTGCCATCAGTGTAACGGCCAGCACCAGCTTGAGCAGGTAGATGGCCCAGCCAGGTTGCGGCTGAAATAGCTGCTGGCTGCGCAGCTTCCAGAACAGCAGACCTGCGTTCAGACAGGCGCCCAGGCTGATGGCCAGGGCAAGGCCGGCGTGCTGCAGTGGGCCGATCAATGCCAGGTTGAACAGTTGCGTGCAGACCAGGGTGAAGATCGCAATTTTCACCGGGGTACGGATATTCTGCTGCGCATAAAAGCCAGGTGCCAGCACCTTGACCAGAATGATCGCCAGTAGGCCGACCGAGTAGGCGATGAGCGCACGCTGGGTCATCGCGGCGTCGAAAGCGCTGAACTTGCCGTACTGAAACAGTGCCACGGTCAGCGGCTCGGCGAGGATCGCCAGGGCCAGGGTACACGGCAGCACCAGCAGAAAACACAGGCGCAGCCCCCAATCCATGATTCGCGAGTACTCCTCCCGGTCCTTGTTGGCATAGGTTTTGGCCAGTGTCGGCAGCAAGATGGTGCCAAGGGCAACGCCTAGTACGCCGGATGGCAGCTCCATAAGGCGGTCAGCGTAATACATCCATGACACTGAGCCGGCCACTAGAAAGGAGGCGAAGATGGTGTTGATGATCAGCGATATCTGGCTCACCGACACCCCAAGGATCGCCGGCAGCATCTGCTTGAGCACACGCCATACCCCGGCATCGCGCAGGTTCAGCCGTGGTAGGACCAACATGCCGATCTTCTTCAGCGCGGGCAGTTGATACAGCAACTGCGCAAGGCCACCGGCCAGCACCCCCCAGGCCAAGGCCATGATCGGAGGGTTGAAGTAGGGGGTAAGCAGCAGGGCGAAGATGATCATCGCCACGTTGAGCAGGGTTGGGGTGAACGCAGGGACGCTGAACCGGTTCCAGGTGTTGAGGATTGCCCCGGCCAGGGACGACAGCGAAATCAGCAATATATAAGGGAAGGTTACCCGAAGCAGGTCGGTAGTCAGTGTGTATTTTTCGGCGCTGTCGACAAAGCCTGGGGCTGTGGCCCAGACCACCCAGGGCGCTGCGACGATGCCGATGGCCGTGACCAAGGCCAGCACAAGGGTCAGCAGGCCGCTGACGTAGGCAATGAAAGTGCGCGTCGCTTCCTCGCCTTGCTGGGTCTTGTATTCGGCCAGGATCGGCACGAATGCCTGGGAAAACGCCCCTTCGGCGAAGATCCGCCGTAGCAGGTTGGGCAGCTTGAAGGCGATGAAGAAGGCGTCGGTGGCGATACCGGCACCGAAGACGCGGGCCAGAATGGTGTCGCGCACAAAGCCCAGCACCCGCGAAACCATGGTGATGGAGCTGACTGCAGCCAGGGATTTGAGCAGATTCATCGAAAAGATTCACGCCAGGGACAGAGGGCGCTGCCAGACAGCGTCCGAATGTGCGATACTCCCGCGCCTTCGCAGGGGAGCCAAAAATTCCCGAGTTTACAGGTAGCACGGCAGAAAGGAACATTTCCTGCCCGTTACTGCACCACTCGGCGGAACCCTGCAAGTGGCCTTGACATCCGGTCGACTCATCGGCATGATTCGCGGCCTATTTTGTTTGCTATTTACCTAAAGTCTTTCGAGGAGCTCGACGGTGGCCAACACACCTTCCGCCAAGAAACGTGCAAAACAGGCTGAGAAG
The DNA here is from genome assembly GCF_046230725.1 of Pseudomonas sp. KCJK9000. Classification (NCBI taxonomy): domain Bacteria; kingdom Pseudomonadati; phylum Pseudomonadota; class Gammaproteobacteria; order Pseudomonadales; family Pseudomonadaceae; genus Pseudomonas; species Pseudomonas sp. KCJK9000. The sequence goes on from NZ_JBJJLN010000060.1 coordinate 17,858, forward strand.
CGTCGCAGCCACAACGCCAGCCTGCGTTCCATGGTCCGCACCTACATCAAGAATGTAGTCAAAGCCATCGACGCAAAAGACGCCGAAAAAGCGCAAGCCGCTTACGTTCTGGCTGTACCTGTAATCGACCGTATGGCCGATAAAGGCATCATCCACAAGAACAAAGCTGCTCGCCACAAAGGCCGTCTGAATGGCCACATCAAGGCACTGAAAGAAGCTGCAGCTGCCTAAGCGACGTTCTTGTCGAAAAAACCGGCCCTAGGGCCGGTTTTTTTATGCCTGGGATTCAAGCATGCATCGAGATGGCGCGATCCCCGGTGGGGCTTTAGCCGCGAAACATGCAACGCAGTATAGGGGACCGGCTTTGCCGGTGTTCGCGGGTGAGCCCGCCCCCACGAGGGCTGCGCATACTGCTAGGTAAGCACACCCCAGTGGGAGCCAACTGTCATTGGCCTACCGACCAGCGATGGTTTTGCTCATCACTTGCCGATCGAGATCTTCGGCGCCCACTGCAGCCAGGCATCTTCAGGCTTGTCGAACAAGGCGAAGGTCTGTTGCGGCCGAGCTGGGTTGCCCATCTGATCGCCCTCCGGTGTAGCGAAGGCAATCCCGCCGTCGATCAGTGTTTCAAGCGACTCGGTGCGCACCGTCGCGCCCTTGAACAGCCCCCAGTCAAAGCCGAAACCACTGCTGTTCCAGAACCGGCTGCCACCGCGCACCAGGGCGGCGTAGCGCGGCTCGATCAGGATATGGATCAACACGCGATCTGCGGTCTGGCCCAACTCGAACCCCGTGACTTTACCCACCGCCACCTCGCGATAGGTAACCGGCACACCCGGCTTGATCGAACCACGTCGCGGCGCACTGAGCGTCAGCGGCAGGCCCACTGGCGCGCCAGACACTTCAGGGGCTTGGGCCAGCGCAATGAAGTCACGCTGCGGCCCCCTGTCTTTGACCGCCGGCTGCACCTCAAGGTACTGGCCGCCAATCAGGGTATCGAGGTTCTCGGTACGCACCAGCCCCAACGCCGGCTTCACCACCCAGAACTGCGTACCTTCGCGCGCAATGCGCTCAGCCGCCTCGGTGATCCGCGCTCGCAGTACTACCGCCTGCAAGTCCTTGGTCAAATCCACGCTTTCCACACTACCCACATCAAGGCCACGAAAGCGAATGGGCGTACCCGCCTTGAGGCCATCAGCGCGATCCACTCTGATGGTTACCAAGGTCCCGGTACGGTTCACGGCTTCTTGGCTCTCCAACAAGCGGAAGCGCGGTATACGGCGCTTGAGCGCCACATTGGGGGTTGGCGTATCGAAAGCGATCCCGCCGGCCATCAGGGTCTGCAACGATTCACTCTTGATCTTGATACCGGACAGCCCGCCGGTCAGGGTAATGCCGCTGACATTCCAGAACCGCGAAGAGCCGTTGACCAGGTTTTCGTATTCTTTCTCGATATGCACACCAATCAGAATGCGCTTGCTGTTGCGGGCAAATTGGTAGCTCTGCACGCTACCTACCTTGACCTGGCGATACATCACCGGGCTGCCGACTTCCAACGAACCCAGGGTATCGGCGAACAGCACCAAATGCAGGCCAGGGGCCTTGAGGTCCAGCGGTGGGGCTTTGGGGCGGGCCTCGAACTCGCGCTGCGGCTTGGCGCCCTTCTCACCAGGGCGGATTGCGATGTAATTACCTTTGACCAGCGCTTCGAGGCCAGTGATGCCCGCCAGGGAAATCGACGGCTTGACCACCCAGAACTGGGTACCTTCGACCAGGTAATCTTCGGTCAATGGGTCCAGTGTCAGCTCGGCAGTGGCACTGGCCAGGTTGTCCTCCATTTTCAGGGTCTTCAACGAACCGACCTGGATACCCTTGTACATCACTGGCGTGCGTCCAGCCTGCAGGCCCTCGTAATCACTGAGTTTGACCTTGACGCGAATACCGGCCTGGGCCGCATCGAAGTCTTCATACAAGCGAAACGGCAAGCTTGGATCGGTGGGTGGGCTGTCTTTACGGTATTCCGGCGTGGCAAAAGCAATGCCACCTGCCACGATGCTCGACAGTGACTCGCTGCGCACCTTCACCCCAGAGAGATCCGCATCGATACTAATGCCGCTGGCATTCCAGAATCGCGTGTGCTTTCGCACCAGGTTTGCGTAGGCGGGCTCGATGAATATCTTCACCTCGACCGTGCTTTGGTCGTCAGACAGACGATAGCTTTTTACCTTACCAACTTGGATCTGTTTGTAGAATATCGGGCTGTCTCGGTTGAGCGACCCCAGCCGCTCAGCCTTGAGCGTCAGGTGCAAGCCTGGCTCACTGTCCGATAGCGGTGGTGCAACTTTCAGTGCCGTAAACCGCCGGGTCGGCTCACCGTCACCAGGGCTGACGGCGATGTAGTTGCCCGACACCAGCGTCTCGAGGCCTGAGATACCGGCCAGGCTGACACTGGGCTTGACCAACCAGAACCGCGTGCCCTTGTTCAAATGCAGTTCGGCGGCCTTGTTCATTTCGATGGTGGCAATCACTCCCTGCTTCTCGCCTTGGGCATCGAGCACAAGTTTGGTCACCTTGCCGACCGGCATACCTTTGAAGATCACCTCGGTCTTGTTGGCGACAATCCCCTCGCCGGTTTCGAAACGAACTTGAATCTCCACGCCCGATTCTCGATAGGCCTGCCAGGCCAGCCAGCCCCCGATCAGCAGTGCGATCAATGGCAGGATCCAGATGGCAGACCAGTTGGAGGCAGGACGGGTTTTGGCCATTGGCATGTCACTCATGGTCGTCATCCGACTCCGTGTTATCCCAGATCAGCCGGGGATCGAAAGTTAAAGCAGCGAGCATCGTGAGGATCACCACAGTGGCGAAGGCGACAGCGCCCAAATTGGCTTCGACACTGGCGATGCGGCCGAAATTCACCACTGCCACCAGAATGGCAATGACGAAAATGTCCAGCATGGACCAGCGCCCTATGAATTCGATGAAACGGTACATCAGGATCCGTTGCCGCGCCGACAGCGGCTGGCGCCGCTGAACTGAGTACAGTAAAAGCGCGATCCCTATCAGCTTGAAGGTCGGGACCAGAATGCTGGCGATGAACACCACTGCGGCGATAGGCAACATGCCATGCTTGAGCAAAGTAATGACGCCAGACATGATGGTGTCGCCGCTACCCTGCCCGAAGGTGCTGACCGTCATGATCGGCAACAGGTTAGCGGGGATATAAAGAATCGAAGCAGTGATCAGCAGCGCCCAAGTGCGGATGATGCTATTGGGGCGCCGCGGGTGCACGATCGCCCCACACCGCGTGCAGGCTTGTGAATCGCCTTCGACTTCCTGGCGATTCAGTTCGTGACATTCATTACAGACCACTATGCCTGCATCAATCGCCCGCATGCAGATCCTCCCCCGACAAAGCGCTCCAGATCTGGTGTGGCGACATCACCACTTCAAGCCAGACCTGAACCAGCAATAGACTGATGAAACAGAACAGGCCCAGACCAACGGTCAACTCCGCCAAGTCCACAAGCTTGACGATGGCCACCAGCACCCCCATGAAATACACCTCGAGCATGCCCCAGTCGCGCAGGTGGTGATAAATGCGGTAGCACAGCAGTCCATAACTGCGCCCGATATCCAGGCGAATGCTCAGCAGTACAGCCAGCTGACAGAGCAGCTTAAGCAAAGGTACGGCCATGCTGCACAGGAATACCACCACCGCCACGCCCCGCATCTGCGAGTTGTAAAGGCCGAGCACGCCACTCCATACAGTGTCGTCCGAGGTCTGGCCAAGCAGGTGCAGCTGCATGATGGGCAGGAAGTTGGCGGGTATGAACAGCAGCAACGCCGTCAGCACCAGGGCCAGGCTGCGGTTGACCACATTGCGGCGATGGGCATAGAGCTCGTAGCCACAGCGCGGGCATTGGGCTTTTTCGTCATGCTGTAGCACTGGCTTGCGCATGAGCAGGTCGCACTCATGGCAGGCAATCAGCTCGGCCAGTGGCAGCTGCTGCAGAGGTTGAGTCTTGTCGGGGTCGGGCATCTGGGGATTCTGAATGGGTACGTCGGTACTATTCTAGTGTTCCCAGCTGCAAAAGTGGGAGACGGCTCACCCCTGTCGTGAAAGCAGA
>NZ_JBJJLN010000061.1:0-20414 GCF_046230725.1 Pseudomonas sp. KCJK9000
TCTGGCTTTTGCTGATTGCGTATCGAGAATGCGGCGCTTTGACGCTGCAAGCAAAGGTCATTTGTCTGTATCCTCCTGTGCGCCCCGTGAGTGGGGTGAGATAATATTTCTCGCAATTAAACGTGACTTGTTCGCGCTTAGGCTGCGTCAAGACTTAAGTTCGGGGCAATCCTGGCCCCCGAACCGAGCGATGCCAGCGTACCGTGCTGCGCATTTCTGGACGATTAACGTCCGATCACTTGAGGTTACAAGCAAGATGGCCAAGGCCGCCGATGTCGTTGTGCAATGCCTGGAAAACGAAGGTGTCGAGTATGTGTTCGGCATTCCTGGTGAGGAAAACCTCGACCTGCTGGAATCCCTGCGCAAGTCGAAGATCAAGCTGGTACTGACCCGCCATGAGCAGTCCGCAGGTTTCATGGCCGCCACCTATGGTCGCCTGACCGGCAAGACTGGCGTCAGCCTGTCGACCCTGGGCCCTGGCGCGACCAACCTGGTAACCGCCAGTGCCTATGCCTATCTGGGCGGCATGCCGATGATGATGATCACCGGCCAAAAGCCGATCAAGAAGTCCAAACAGGGCCGCTTCCAGATCATCGACGTGTGCGGCATGATGGACCCCATCACCAAGTACACCCACCAGTTCGCTTCGGCCGACAACATCCCGGCACGTATGCGCGAAGCATTCCGTCTGGCTGAGGAAGAAAAACCGGGCGCGGTACACCTGGAGCTGCCTGAAGACATCGCCGCCGAGCAAACCGACGCGCTGCCGATCCCGCGCAGCCTGCACCGCCGTCCGCTGGCCGAGCACGTGGCCATCGAAGCTGCGGTAGAAAAACTGCAAAAAGCTCGCAGCCCGATTCTAGTAATCGGCGCCGGCGCCAACCGCAAGATGACCGCCAAGGTCCTCAAGCAGTTGATCGACAAGACCGGTATCCCGTTCATCACCACGCAGATGGGCAAGGGTGTGGTCGACGAACGCCACCCGCGCTTCCTCGGCAACGCCGCCCTGTCTTCCGGTGATTTCGTCCACCGCGCCATTGAAGCGGCTGACCTGATCATCAACATCGGCCACGACGTGATCGAGAAGCCACCGTTCTTCATGGTCCGTGGCGGCACCGAAGTCATCCACATCAGCTTCCGCTCCGCCGAAGTCGACGCGGTTTACTTCCCACAAGTGGAAGTGATCGGTGACATCGCCAACGCTGTATGGCAGATCAGCGAAGCCCTGACCGACACCGCTCACTGGGACTTCACCCGCCTGATGGCCATCCGTGAGGCCAACGAAGCTCAAATCGCCGAAGGCGCCGATGACAATCGCTTCCCGGTCTACCCGCAGCGCCTGGTTGCGGATATCCGCCGCGTGCTGCCATCCGAAGGCATCGTCGCCTTGGATAACGGTATCTACAAGATCTGGTTCGCTCGTAACTACAAGGCGCACAAGCCCAACACCGTGCTGCTGGACAACGCCCTGGCGACCATGGGCGCTGGCTTGCCATCGGCCATGGCCTCGCATCTGGTTTACCCGGATCGCCCGGTGATCTCGGTATGCGGTGACGGCGGCTTCATGATGAACAGCCAGGAACTCGAAACCGCAGTACGTCTGGGCATGCATATCACCGTAGTGATCCTGCGTGACGATGGCTACGGCATGATTCGCTGGAAGCAGGCCAACATGGGCTTCACCGATTTCGGTCTGGACTATGGCAACCCGGACTTCGTCAAGTACGCCGAAGCCTACGGTGCCAATGGCCACCGCGTGGAAAGCGCCGAAGGTCTGCTGCCGCTGCTGGAGCACTGCATCAAGACCCCAGGTGTCCATGTGATCGACTGCCCTGTCGACTACAGCGAGAATGACCGCATCCTCAACAGCGAACTGCGTGAGCGCGCGCTGGCGGTTTAAGCTGTAACGGCCCCTCTCACGGGCAAGACTGCTCCAACGGAAACTGGAGCGGGCTTGCCCGCGTTTCTTTCTGGCAGTAGCTATGCAGCGCACGGCCAGTCAGCCGGGTAATGATGGGCCGGCCAACCTGTTGGCTGCAGTGCAGGTGGCACTGTCGATCAACAGTCACGGGCGTGGCGTGCTGGTTGTAATCAACGATCAGATTCATCAGGCCGCCCATGTTCGCAAGACTGCCAGCATGGCGATGGCTGCCTTCGAATCCCCTGGATGTGGGCTGGAAGGGTGCGTGGTGGAAGGGCGAGTGCTTTATCGATGCTCTGCCGCGCCGCGCAGGGTCCTGGCGCCGCCACAACGGTGCGATCAGCGTGTCGCACTTATCGAGGCCTGCCTGGATGCCGATATTGCACTGCTAGAGACCATTCCTGCGCTGGGCTACGAGGGGCTGGTCGTCGCCGGGTTCGGGGCTGGCCATGTATCAGCTGCCTGGTCCGAGGCACTGGCGCGGATCGCTCGTGACATGCCGGTGATCGTGGCCAGCCGTACCGGTTGTGGGCCGACTGCTGGCGCCACTTATGGCTTTGTCGGTGCTGAAATCGACCTGCAAGCTAAAGGCGTGTACATGGCCGGGATGCTCTGCCCACGCAAATGCCGCGTGTTGCTGTGGCTGCTGATTGGCCAGAGTAACCCAGTGGCATTGCCAGACTGGCTGGCGCACTAGGGAAAATGCCCGCCGAGCCAAGGCGGCGGGCGAACCTGCAGCAGTCCTGTGCTAGGGTGCACACACCTTTGCTTTCCAGGACCTTTACCCATGCTGCCACCACTGAGCGAAAAAGAACTCGCCCGCCTCGAAGACCTGCTGATCACCTACGGCAACGACTACTCGGTGCTCAACCTGGCCGAGCTCAACGGCTTTTTCACTGCGTTGGCCAGCTCCCCGGTCGACGTGCTACCAGAGCAATGGCTGCCCACTGTGGCAGGTGGCAAAGTCCCTAAATTCAAGAAGCCTGCCCATGAGGAGGCCTATACCGCATTGATGCTGCGTTATGCCGACCAGGTCGCCGAGCAACTTGCGCAAGACCTCGAGGGCTTCGAGCCGCTGTTCGAGCACAGCGAGGCCGAGGAGGGCCCTGCGATCATCATGGAGGAGTGGTGCTTTGGCTACATGCGCGGCACGCAGGTCGCGGCGTGGGGCGAACTGCCGCCAGAACAGGACCAACTGCTCAAGGCGATTTCATTGCATGGGCTAGAAGACAATTTCGAGTTGCTCGATGCCATGAGCTTTGATGAATTGCAGGCCTGTGTGCCACAGGTTGTGCGAGCCGCGCGTAGCCTCTATCGATACCAGAAGCATTCCCGGCATTGACCGCATGATTGTTTCGCTAGGCGAAATTATGGTTTGCTTCCCGCGCTGATTCACCTGCCAGGCGAATGACCGCAAGATGAGCTCCAACCGGGCACTGCCGTGGTGCCCTCTTGGAGCCTGCATCATGATCAAATTCTACAACTTCCCCAAATCAGGCCACGCTCACCGTATCGAGCTGATGCTGTCGCTGCTCGACCTTCCCAACGAGCAGGTATTCGTCGACCTTGCCAAAGGCGCGCACAAGCAACCTGAGTTTCTTGCCCTCAATCCATTCGGCCAAGTGCCGGTGATCGAGGATGACGGCACCGTCATCGCCGACTCCAACGCCATTTTGGTCTACCTCGCTGCCACGTACGACAAGGCTGGCAAGTGGCTGCCTCATGATCCGCTGAACGCCGCCCGGGTGCAGCGCTGGCTGTCGGTGGCTGCCGGCCCACTGGCCTTCGGCCCTGCCGCTGCCCGCTTGGTGACCGTGTTTGGCGCAGCCTTCAACACCGACGAAGTGATTGGCCGTGCGCATACCTTGCTCAAGGTCATGGAGGGCGAACTGGCCAAGGCGGCCTTCCTCGTCGGCGACCAGCCGACCATCGCCGATGTAGCCAACTATTCGTACATCGCTCACGCACCAGAAGGCAATGTATCGCTGGAGCCCTACCCGAATGTACGCGCCTGGCTGGCCCGTATCGAAGCGCTGCCTGGCTTCTTCGCCATGCCACGCACCGCTGTGGGGCTGCAAAGCCACATCTGAGCCACTCACGCACCTGAGGACTGTCGCCATGACGCAACTTCCCAACCATCGCATCTCGCCCTGGCATGCCGGTGAGAAGCGCCTGCAGGAGCAGATGGGAGTGTCGCAGCGCATGGAAGTGTTCGGGCAGAAGGTCATCCGTGACTACATGCCCGACCAGCACCGCACGTTCTATCAGCAACTTCCGTTCATCATCGCCGGCGCTGTGGATCAGGCCGGCCGCCCCTGGGCGACCCTGCTCGAAGGCCCGGAAGGCTTCGTGAACTCACCCGACCCCCGGCAATTGCTGATCACGGCTCACCCTGCCGATGACGACCCTGCCATGCCTGAGCTGGCGGCTGGAGGGGCTATCGGCCTGCTGGGCATCGAGCTGCACACGCGTCGGCGCAATCGCATCAATGGGCAGATCGCTCAGGCGGCCGATGGCAGCCTGAGCGTGCAGGTCGAACAGGCCTTCGGCAATTGCCCGCAATATATTCAACTGCGTGAATACACCCGGGTCGATGAGCCGGCTCAAAAGCGCGTCGATGCCCATAGGCTCGATGCCGTGACGAGCCAGATGATCGCCGCTGCAGACACCTTCTTCGTTGCCAGTTACATCGAGCATGAAAACGCACAGCGTTCGGTGGATGTCTCGCACCGTGGCGGGCGCCCCGGCTTCGTCAGGGTTGAAGGCAACCGCCTGACCATCCCCGACTTTGCCGGCAATTTGCATTTCAATACCCTTGGTAACCTGCTGGAGAATCCGCAGGCCGGTTTGCTGTTCGTCGACTTCACCACGGGCGATGTGCTGCAGCTCAGCGGGCGCACCGAGCTGGTGCTGGACAGCCCGCTGATCAAAGCTTTCGAGGGCGCTGAACGGCTTTGGACACTGGACATCGAGCGCGTTGTGCTGCGCCGGGCCGCAGTCAGCCTGCGCTGGGTATTCAACGAGTATGCGCCGACCAGCCTGATGACTGGCACCTGGGAGCAGGCCGACCAGCAGTTGCAGCAGCGCCAACGCCAGGGCCAGTGGCTGACCTGGCAAGTGCTGCGGGTGGAGCAGGAGAGCCGTGACATCCGCTCGTTTTACCTTGCGCCCGATGCGCCAGTGGCATTCGCACCTGGGCAGCATATCCCCGTGCAGATTACGTTGCAGGGCGCGGCGCCGTCGATTCGAACCTATAGCCTGTCCAGCGCCCCTAGCGACGAGTTCTTGCGCATCAGCGTCAAGGCGCAAGGCCCGGGATCGCGCCACTTGCATGGGCAGATTGGGCCAGGCAGTACCTTGAAGGTGCGTTTGCCAATGGGCAGCTTCACGCTGGACAGCGCGAGCGAGCGCCCCGTGGTGTTGCTCGGCGCCGGGGTGGGCATCACCCCGCTGCTTGCCATGCTGCGGGCATTGCTGGCGGCCGGGCAGGCGCGCCGCATCTATTTGTTCCAGGGTGGGCGAAGCCTGAGTGACCTGCCGTTTCAACAGGAGCTGGCGCACTTGCAACACCGCGCTGGGCCACGCTTGCGCCTGCATCGTTCACTGAGCCAGCCTGAGGCCCACGCCGTGCCAGGGCGTGATTATGAGCACACAGGGCGCCTTGGCATCGCCCAGGTCAAGGCGATGCTGGCATTGGACGATTATGACTTCTACCTGTGTGGCCCTGCCAGCTTCACCCAGGACCTGTACGAGGGGCTGCGCAGTGTGCACGTGCCGGATGCCCGCATCCATGCCGAAGCCTTTGGGCCATCGACCTTGCGCCGGCATGGCGAAGTCCCTCAGCCAACTTGGCAGCAGCCTCCAGCTGCCAGTGAGCCGGTGCCCGTGTACTTCGCCAGTTCTGCCAAAGAGGCGCGTTGGGCGCCGGGTAGTGGAACCTTGCTGGAGCTGGCTGAAGCCCGGGGGCTGACACCGGATTTCAGCTGCCGCGGTGGCTCTTGCGGAACCTGTAAAACCAAGGTGGTCAGTGGGCAGGTGCATTACCCCAATCCACCCGCCGAGCGGCCAGAGGAGGGCACCGCGCTGATCTGTTGTGCGGTGCCGGCCCAGGCTCTGGTTCTTGAGCTTTGAGCTGGCCCCTGAGCGAACCGATGGCTGATAATGCCGGAACACTCAGGGCCCAGGAGCCTGCATGGACCAGATCCACCTGATGAAGGTGTTCGTGGCTGTTGGCGAGCTGGAAAGCTTTGCCGCTGCCGCCCGGCGCCTGGATATTTCCCCTGCAGCGGTTACCCGCGCTGTCAGCGCACTCGAAGAGCAGCTTGGGGTCAAGTTGCTGCTGCGCACTACCCGCAGCGTGCGGGTGACCGAAGCAGGCGGCCGCTACCTGGAAGACACCCGGCACATCCTGGCCAGCATTCACGAGGCCAACGAGGCCGCTGCCGGTATCAACGCGACGCCAAAAGGCGAATTGGCCATTACGGCGCCGATCCTGTTTGGCAAGAAATTCGTCATGCCTTGCATCGTGCGCTACCTGCAACAGTACCCTGATGTGGATATATCGGCATACTTGCTCGACCGGGTAGTGAACATGGTCGAGGAGGGCATGGATGTGGCCGTGCGCATCGGGCCGCTGCCCGATTCTGGCCTCAAGGCCCTGCGCGTGGGACGAGTGCGGCGCATGCTGTGTGCCTCGCCCGATTACCTGGCGCGCATGGGCGAGCCGCGCCACCCGTCGGATCTGTCGAAACATTGGGTGATCGCCACCACCAACCTGTCACCGCGCGCCGGCTGGCGCTTTGGCCTGGCCGACGAACCGACCCTGGTGCGCTTGAACCCACGCTTGACGGTCACCAGCAACGACGGTGCGATCGCGGCAGCCGTTGGCGGCTTGGGCATCGCCCGGCTGCTGTCGTATCAGGTGGTCGATGAACTGGCCAGCGGCCAGTTGCAGGTCATTCTCGCCGATTACGAAGAAGCCCCGTGGCCCATCCACGTGCTGCACCGCGAAAGCAAGTACGGCTCCGCGAAGGTGCGGTCGTTCATCGACCTGCTGGCGCAGGACCTACGCGCTCGACAGTTGGACTGACCGGCCAGCTGTACTCGGCCACCTGCCAATCCAAGGCAACTAAAGTGCTTGGTACTGCATCTTGAACCCCAGACTGGTCGTATCGTGCGCCTGCAATAACGTCAACCCAGGCCGCCCTGGCAGGTGGTGCGCATTGATTGGGTGGCTCACTGGCTCAAAGCAGAAAAATGGCTGCTGATGCGGGCAGAACAGCAAAAAGTGCTCGGCGCCGCTGGCACGGCACACCAGCCGATACCCTGCGCTTGGATGCTCGATCACGCAGTCGCCTGGCCATCCGCTGAAGGCATGGTCGACCGTTTCGGCAGGCAGAAGCTGTGCTGTGGTCAAGCGCCATGGCTGTGGAATATCGGCTTGGCGTGATGGCAATTGTTCTGCCTCCGCCAGCCATACCGTACGCGCGTGCGCACGCACCCGCGTATCGCGATAGCGCGGAAAATAGGGGTGCAAGCCCAGTCCATACCACGTGGCAGCCTTATCTTGATGAGTCACTTGCAGATCAAGGCTCAAACAGCCCTCCTGCAGGCGCACTTCCAATGTTGCCCGGTAGGCGAACGGCACAGTGCTATCGAGGCTAAGACGGGCCAGGCCATCGCTGTGCTGCTCGACTTGCCAGGCCTGTTGCCAGGCGCTGCCGTGGATCGGGTAAGGATCATGGCTGGTGTTCGGGCTCAGCGTCACCCAGCCATCTGGGCGCAGAAAACCGCCCCCGGCAATACGGTTGGACCAGGGCGCCAAAGGGTAGCAGCCCATTCGCCGCGGGTTGCCACTGGCCAGCGCTGCTTCGTCCGTGTAGCGCAGCAGCGCCTGGTCGTTGGCCTTGGCCTGCCAATTGACCAGGCTGGCGCCCAGTTCCGGTGCCAGGCTCAGGCGTGTCAGGCGATCTTGCAGGTGTAGCATCAGGGCCTCCGGTAGGTCAGCAGAACGATGCCGCACACCACCACGGCGCCGCCCAGCAGTTGCAACCCGCTCAGTTGCTGGCCAAGTAACGCCCAGCCCAGCAACAAGGTGGCGATGGGTTCGACATTCATCACCGGCGCGTTCTGCGCCATGTTCAGCCTCGGCACGCAGACGAACAGCAAGGTAAAGGCCACGCCATACAGCACCACCAAGCTGGCCAGCGCCACCCAACCGCTGGTGCTGGCTGGCAACGATAAGCCTGCAGGCATTACCCCGCTCAAACCCGCAACCAGCATGCTGCTGAACACGATTAACAGGGTAAGAAGGCTGCGCACCGGGCCGCGGACGGCGGCCAGTTTGTGGTCAGTGATCCACAGGGCACCGGCGAATACGCAGGCCGCGCACAGTGCCAGGCTCACGCCCAAAGCCCAGTGCGGGTTCGCGTCACCGGTATCGGCCAACCGGGCAGGGACATCCAGCGCCAAAACCAGGCCGCACAGGATCAGGCCCATCAATAGCACCGTGCGCCGGGTGGGGCGTGCGCCTCCCAGGGCCCAGGTCAGTAGCGCCAGAATCATCGGAAAGGTGTTGCCTACCAGCAGCGCCAGGGCCACCGGAATACGTGCCACTGCCGAATACAGGCACAGGCTTTGGGTAGCGATCAGCAGCCCCAGCAGCAGTTGCCAGCGCCGTGTCCCGGCGGGCAGGCCCAGTGGTTGGCGCTGCCACAGTACAAGGCAGGCCAAGGCCAGCAAGGTCACCCCCGAGCGGCAGAGAATCGCCAGCAGCACGCCGGTATCGTCATCGAATGCGATGCGCGCGGCGATGTGGTTGCCGGCGAACGCGCACGCCAGCAGGGCGAGCAGAGCGATGGCCAGTTTGCGCGGGAAGAAGATTGCAGTAGAGCAGGGAGTAGCCATGTGCAGGTCCGTTTGCAGTAAGACCGAAGGGCCGCAGCGCGGCCCCTCGTTACGATTACAAGACGACGCTGGGTAACCACAGCGAAATGGCGGGGATATAGGTCACTGCCATCAGCACCAGCAGCAGAGCTGCGTAGAACGGCAGCAGCGCCTTCACCGTAGCCTCGATGCTCACTTTGCCAACCGCCGACCCTACGAATAGCACCGCGCCCACGGGCGGTGTGACCAGCCCGATCCCCAAATTGACCAGCATGATCATGCCGAAATGCACAGGGTCCACGCCGATACCAGTGATCACTGGCAGCAGGATCGGTGTCAGGATCAAAATCAGCGGCGCCATGTCCATCACCGTGCCCAGCAGCAGGAGCATGAAGTTGATGCACATCAGGATCACATAGCGGTTATCCGACAGGGTCAGAAACGCCGTGGTGATCTTCGACGGGATCTGCATCAGGGTCATCACGTAGCCAAAGCTTGCGGCAAAGCCAATCAGGATCATCACGATCGAGATGGTGCGCACTGTGCGGTGCATCAATTTGGGCAGGTCGCGCCACTTATAGTCGCGGTAGATGAACATGGTCACGAAGAACGACCACACCACTGCCACCGCAGCCGATTCTGTGGCGGTGAACACCCCCGAGAGGATGCCGCCCAGGATGATCACCATGGCCATGAGGCCCCACAAGGCTTCGCCGGCGATCTTCAACGCCTGGCGCAGCGGGATCACCTCGCCCTTGGGGTAGTTGCGCTTCTTGGCGAAGATCAGGCACAGGCCCATCATCACCGCGCTCAGCAGCAACCCAGGCATCACCCCGGCCATGAACAGCGAAGCGATCGACACCGTGCCGCCTGCCGCCAGCGAGTAGAGCACCGAGTTATGGCTGGGAGGGGTCAGCAGTGCCTGCACCGAGCCGCTGACCGTGACGGCGGTGGAAAACTCACGTGGGTAGCCCTTGCGCTCCATTTCTGGAATCAGCACCGAGCCCACCGACGCGGTATCTGCCACCGACGAACCCGAGATGGCGCCGAAAAAGGTCGATGCGGTGATGTTCACCAGCGATAGGCCGCCGCGCACGAACCCCACCAGCACCCCGGCGAATGCCACCAGCCGGCGCGACATGCCACCCTCGGCCATGATGGCGCCGGCAAGCACGAAGAACGGAATGGCCAACAGCGAGAACTTGTTAACCCCACTGGCGACCTGAATCATCATCGCCTGCAGCGGTATATCGATGTACCACGCGCCGATCAGCGCCGACAATCCCAACGCATAGGCGACCGGCATTCCCAGCAGGATCAGCGCAATGAAACTGCCCAACAGAATGAACGCATCCATTTACGCCGCCCCCTCGGTTTCTTCCACCAGGTCGTACTGCACCACCCTGCGCTGGCTTTGGTCGCCGAGCAGGAGCTTTTCCAGCACGAATATCAACGTCAACACCCCGCCGACCGGGATCGGGGCATAGCTCATGCCCACCCGCACGCTGGGCAGTGAGGCCATGTACTGGTTCCAGGTGGTGGCGCATAGCTTGAAGCCGTACCAGGTCATGAACACACACACCGCCAGCATCAACAGCTGGGTGAATATCGCTACCAGTCGCCGCACGGGTTCAGGCAGGCGGTCGGTGACCATCGCTACCGCCATGTGCGCACCGGCCCGGTAACTGGCAGCCGCGCCGATGAAGGTGAATAGCACCATCAGCAGTATCGCCACCGGCTCCGGCCAACTGGACCCGGTACCCAGTACGTAGCGGGCGAAGATGCCCCAGGGAATGATCAGGGACATGGTCAGGATCGACAGCCCAGCCACCCAGATGCAGGCTCGATAAAGCCCGTCGTTGACGCTCAGCACAAGCATTTTCATAGGCATCACCAAAGCGGCAGGGCGACGGGCGTCGCACTGCCGAGGCCATCTTGGGAAGGGTTACTGAACGGCGTCGATGCGCTTCATCAGGTCGGCGTACTGGGCACCGTACTTCTCCCGCACCGGGGCGGTGGCATCGAAGAACGGCTTGGTGTCGACGGCGATGAACTCGACACCCGCCGCCTTGAGCTTCTCTTCGCTGGCAGCAGATTTGGCATCCCATAGCGCGCGCTCTTCCATTTGCGCTTCGCGGGCGACTTTCTGCACCAATGCCTGCTGTTCGGGCGAGAGCTTGTTCCAGGTGGTTTTCGACATCACCACCGGCTCCGGCAGAATCAGGTGGTTGGTCAGGGTGAAGTACTTGGCGCTCTGGTAGTGGTTGTGTTCGAGCAAGGTCGGCGGGTTGTTTTCGGCGCCGTCGATCACTCCAGTCTGCAGGGCGCTGAAGATTTCACCGGTGTCCATGGCAATGCCGTTACCGCCCATGGCGTTCATCATGTCGATGAACAGCGGGTTGCCCTGCACACGGATCTTCATGCCTTTGAGGTCTTCCAGCTTGCGCACGGGCTTTTTCGTGTACAGGCTGCGCGAACCGCCATCCATCCAGGCCAGGGCAACCAGGTTGAATTCGGAGTTGGTGATCTTATCGAGGATTTCCTGGCCGATCTCGCCGTCGATGACCTTGCGCATGTGTGCGTGGTCTCGGAACACGAACGGCATGTTGAACACGTTCACATCAGGCACTACCGGGCCGACGATGCCAAGGCTGACGCGGGTCATCTGCACCGCACCGATCTGTGCTTGCTCGATCACCTCCTTCTCAGAGCCCAATACCCCGCCTGGGAACATCTTGAACGTGATCTGACCATTGCTGGCCTGTTCAAGCTTTTTGCCCATGTTCTGTTCGGCCACCACGGTCGGGTAG
This sequence comes from Pseudomonas sp. KCJK9000, assembly GCF_046230725.1. Lineage (NCBI taxonomy): Bacteria > Pseudomonadati > Pseudomonadota > Gammaproteobacteria > Pseudomonadales > Pseudomonadaceae > Pseudomonas > Pseudomonas sp. KCJK9000. The sequence goes on from NZ_JBJJLN010000061.1 coordinate 11,617, forward strand.
CCGGCCGGGTGGATCTCGGCGAACTTAATGTCCAGTGCCGAGGCTGGCATGGACAGGCCCAAAGCGAAGGGGAGTACGGCAAGAAGCAGCTTGCGTTTGAAGGTCATGGTGAAACTCCGTGGTTTTTATTATCTGGTTTCGCGCGTGATGCTGGGTGTTGGGTGATCGGGCTGGCCGCGTTCAAGGACGCCAGGCCGGCTCCTCCAGGCCCTGAACACCGGGGCGTAAAGCAAATACGCCTCCGGCCAGGGGTTGGTCGCTGAGGTCGCCCCCTGCCGGGCGAATGGAGGTGACGAACAAGGTGCTCAAATCGGCGCCGCCAAAGGCACACATCGCCGGTTTTTTCACGGGCACCGTCAGCGAGCGGTCCAGCCGCCCATCTGGGGTGAAGCGATGAATCTGCCCGGCGTCGTTAGCGCAGATCCAGTAGCAGCCGTCGGTATCGATGGCGGCGCCGTCAGGGCGGCCTGGGAAGGCGCGCATGTCGACGAACAGCCGCTGGTTGTGCGGGGTGGCGCTGTCGATGTCGTAATCGAAGGTCCAGATCTTCTGCACGTTGGGATGCGAGTCGGACAGGTACATGCGAGTGCCGTCCGGGCTGAAGGCCAGGCCATTGGGCACGATCATGCCCGTGAGCTGCTGGTGTACCTGGTTTGCGCCATCGACCCGATACAGTGCACCGACATGGGCACCTTGCTGCATGTCCATGAGCATGCTGCCGGCCCAGAAGCGGCCCTGGCGGTCGCAACGCCCGTCGTTCAAGCGCATGCCCGCTTGGGCGTGTTCGACCGCGCTGTACAGGTGGCTTTCAAGGCTACCGTCTGCCTTGGTTTGCAGCTGGAAAACGCCGCTTTCCATGCCCGCCAGCCAACCCTGGGCCGTGCGGGCAATACAGGCCAGCATCTCGTCGCCCTGCCACTGCTGATGGTTGCCATCCTTCCAGCGGTGCAACTGGCGGGCCGGGATGTCCACCCAGTACAGTGCTTGCTCGATCGGGTGCCAAACGGGGCTTTCGCCGGTGCCGTTGCGGGCGTCGACTATCAGTTCGCAGTGCATGCTCAAGCCTCCTGGCCGGGCGCTGAATCAGTTGAAGGGGCCGGATGCGACGAAGGCACCGCCCTGATAGACCATGCTCGGGTCGTCGGCGGCTGGCGCAGGTTGGGCCTCTACCGCTGCGCGGAACACTTCGGAGCTGTCCTTGGGCTGGTAACCCAAGTGCGCAGCGTGGCGGTTGTCCCACCACACGGTGCGGTTGGCCGATGCGCCGTAGACCACGGTATGGCCAACCCCGGGGGTGAACAGGCCACGCTCGATCAGTTGGGTCAGGTCGTCGTAGCTCAGCCACGTGCAGAGCATGCGTGGGTTTTGTGGCGCCTCGAACGAAGAGCCGATGCGAATGCTGACGGTTTCTATGCCATAGCGGTCGAAATAGAAGCTGGCGACATCCTCGCCGTAGCACTTGGACAGCCCGTAGTAACTGTCAGGCCGGCGTAGGGCGTGGGCATCGATCGATTGGTCCTGGCGGTAGAAGCCGATCACGTGGTTGGAGCTGGCGAAGATAATGCGCTTGACCCCGTGTTTGCGGGCCGCTTCGTAGATGTGAAACACACCGCAGATGTTGGGGCCCAGAATGTCCTCGAACGCATGCTCGGTAGACACGCCGCCGAAGTGCACGATGGCATCGACGCCTTCGACCAATGCATGGACCGCAGCCTTGTCGGCAAGGTCACAGGTGATGACTTCTTCTTGAGGCCCGCTGGCGGGTGCCATGGGCGCGATGTCGGAAAGGCGCAAGACTTCGGCGCAGCCAGCGAGGCGTTGGCGAAGGACCTGGCCCAGGCCGCCTGCCGCTCCAGTGAGCAGCAGGCGCTTGAAGGGGGTGATGGTCATGGCAGCTCTACTTGTAATTGTTGTAAGTTGTCGTATGACTTGGGTGATTATCGACAGTGCTTCCGCGGGTTGTCAATGCTGCTTGCATGGCTTTGTTTTTCTCTTTGCGGCGCAAGCCGCTGTTACGGGCTTGGGTCAATTGCAAAAGCAGGCCTGGTGGCAGCGGGTTTGCCCGTGAACACGGGCCAAGCCCGCGCCATGGGGTCACAACAACGACAGCGGATAGTTGAAGATCAACCGGTTCTCATCGAATTCGTTGTTGCTGTAGTCCCGACGAATGCTCGAGTTGCGCCATTTCACGCTCAAATCCTTGAACGGCCCGCTCTGGATCACATAAGCCAGCTCCGACTCGCGGACCCATTCCTTGCCGTTGTTCACCGCGCTGGTGTGGACATCACGGCCACTGATATAGCGGTTCATCAGGGTCAGCCCCGGCACTCCGAGCGTGACGAAGTTGAAATCATGGCGCACCTGCCAGGAGCGCTCGTTGGCATTGTCGAAACTGGAGTTGTAACTGTCGTTGGCCAAGGTGCCGCCGCTGGTGCCGTTGACTCGCATCCAGGTATCGCCATCGACCTTCTGCAACCCGACCCAGAAAGTATTGCCGCCATATTTGGCCGAGAACATCCCTGAGTAGGTTTTGTTATCCAGTTTGCCGGCACGCTCAGAGCCGTCCTCACCCCCCCGGAAGTAGCCCAGGTTGGCACCGAGGGTCCAGTTACCCAGCGGCTGGCTATGGCTCAATTGCAGATACTGCTGTTCGTACACATCCTTGAGCACCGCGTTCCATGCGCCGAGCAGAGTACGGTCCTGGTTGAACTTGTATTCACCGCCGACGAAGTTGAACCGATCCGACAGTGCACCGGCGTAACTCATGTCTTCCATGCTTGCGTCGTTGCGCGGGCTGTTGCCACGGAATTGGCCGCCGTACAGGGTCAGCCCGGCAATTTCGTTGGAAGTGACTTGGCCGCCGCGAAAGGTCTGTGGCAGGGAGCGCCCGTCGTCCGAGCGCAGGATCGGCAGCACCGGCATCCATTCGCCGATTTTCAGCTCGGTCTTGGAGATACGTGCCTTGCCCGCCACCGCCAGGCGGCCATAGTCATCCGCCGGCCGCCCATCGTCATGGCGTGGCAGCAGTGCTGTACCGTAGGTGCCGCCACCGCCATCGAGCTTCACCGACCACAAGCCCAGCACATCCACGCCCAAGCCCACCGGGCCCTGGGTGAAGCCCGAGCGCGCATCGAGAATGAAGCTCTGAGTCCATTCTTCGGCCTTGCTTTGGGGGTTGCTGGGGTTGGTGAAATTACGGTTGATATAAAAGTTGCGCAGGCCTAACACGGCCTTGCTGTCTTCGATGAAGCCTTGGGCGAGGCTGATGCCCGGGATGCTACCTAGCAGGCTGGCGCCAACAAGTGCAAAGGGGAGGGTGTTATGGCAGATTTTCGACATGGAGAGGATTCGCTTTTGTTGTTTTTGTTATGTGTTGTCATACAACTTCGGCGATTTTTTTATCAAGCTGGGAATGAACTGTCAACGCTGCGGAGTGCAATAAGTTCGCGCTGTCGAGTGAATATGTGGGGGCGAAAGCTCTAACTAAGGGGCTTGAGTAAAATTAAGGTCATAGTATGACGGCGGCGAATGGGAGACTTGGCGTTCTTTGGTCTCAGAAGAACTGAGCCCTCCTGGGGCTTGGCTTGGACTTTGCTGTGGAGCGCAGCTCGCGATGCGCCGCGCGGGCGGCGCTCGATCTCCCAGGCGCCAAAAGGCTCAAGCCAACCCCCAAAAAAAATCCGACACCAAATTACTGGTGTCGGATTTTTCAACCCCGGCTTGGGCTCAAAAGCTTAAATCAACAGCTTTATGCCATGCGGCAGCCTTCTCTAGGCTCGGCCCGGACTATCAATCCCAGCTCAACGCACCACCGGTCTGATACTCGATAACCCGAGTCTCGAAGAAGTTCTTCTCTTTCTTCAAGTCCATGATTTCGCTCATCCATGGGAACGGGTTGGTAGTCCCTGGGTACTCTTCCTTCAGGCCAATCTGGGTCAGGCGACGGTTGGCGATGAACTTGAGATAGTCCTCCATCATCGCTGCGTTCATGCCCAGTACGCCGCGTGGCATGGTGTCACGGGCGTATTCGATCTCCAGCTGGGTCCCTTGCAGGATCATCTGGGTCGCTTCTTCCTTCATCGCCGCATCCCACAGGTGCGGGTTCTCGATCTTGATCTGGTTGATCACGTCGATACCGAAGTTCAGGTGCATCGACTCGTCACGCAGGATGTACTGGAACTGCTCGGCAACGCCCGTCATCTTGTTGCGGCGGCCCATGGACAGAATCTGGGTGAAGCCGCAGTAGAAGAAAATGCCTTCCAGGACGCAGTAGTAAGCGATCAGGTTGCGCAGCAGCTCTTTGTCGGTTTCCACGGTACCGGTGTTGAATTCCGGGTCGGAGATGGCGCGGGTGTATTTCAGGCCCCAGGCGGCTTTTTTCGCTACCGATGGGATCTCGTGGTACATGTTGAAGATCTCGCCTTCATCCATGCCCAGCGACTCGATGCAGTACTGGTAGGCGTGGGTGTGGATCGCCTCTTCGAACGCCTGGCGCAGGATGTACTGGCGGCACTCCGGGTTGGTGATCAAACGGTACACGGCCAGGGCCAGGTTGTTGGCAACCAGGGAGTCGGCGGTGGAGAAGAAGCCCAGGTTGCGCATGACGATGCGGCGCTCGTCCTCGGTCAGGCCATCCTGGCTCTTCCACAGGGCGATGTCGGCGGTCATGTTGACCTCTTGCGGCATCCAGTGGTTGGCGCAGCCGTCCAGGTACTTCTGCCAGGCCCAGTCGTACTTAAAGGGCACCAACTGGTTGAGGTCGGCGCGGCAGTTGATCATGCGCTTCTCGTCAACGGCAACGCGGGCCGAGGAGCCTTCCAGCTCGGCCAGGCCTTCGGCGATGTCCAGGGCGTCCAGCGCAGCCTTGGCACGCTTGACCGCATCGGAGTCCGATGCCGTGGCCGCGCGGGCTTCCAATGCGGCAGCACCGCCGGCGCTGTCGAGCTTGTCGAGGGTGGTGGCGGCAGCGGCCTGCGCGGGGGTGTTGCCTTTGGCGGCGACTTCGCCGTCTTCTTTATCGAATTCGTCCCAGCTCAGCATGGTGAGAGTCTCCTGCTTGAGGGTCATCTATGAAGTATGACCGGTGGATCTTGGTTGCGTTGCTTGGCCCCGGGTGGGGTAGTGCGGTGCACGCAAATCTGAATGCCCTTCGAAGGGCTAACCTGGGCGTGGGCGCCCGGGTCTATTGTGTCTGGCCGTGTGGCAGGCTGCGGCAGGGCCGGCCTCTTTGCAGGTGAACCCGACCCCACGACTGCATGGAAAAGAGGCTTCCCGTAGGAAGCCTCAGCCACGCCTTACTGGCAGGCTTCGCAATCCGGCTCGTCGATCGCGCAGGCTTTCGGCACTGGCGCTGGGCCTGCTGCCTGGGCCGGGGCGCTGTCGCCGCCGCTGGATACCGCGTTGAGCTTGCCGGTGTTGATGGTCGACTTCTCGGTGCTGGTCGCGGCCAGGGCACGGAGGTAGTAAGTGGTCTTCAGACCACGGTACCAGGCCATGCGGTAGGTCACGTCCAGCTTCTTGCCCGAGGCACCGGCGATGTACAGGTTCAGCGATTGCGCCTGGTCGATCCACTTTTGGCGACGGGAGGCTGCATCGACGATCCACTTGGTCTCGACTTCGAACGCCGTGGCATAGAGGTCTTTGAGCTCTTGCGGAATGCGCTCGATCTGCTGCACCGAACCGTCGTAGTACTTCAGGTCGTTGATCATCACCGAGTCCCACAGGTCGCGAGCCTTCAGGTCGCGGACCAGATACGGGTTGATCACGGTGAATTCGCCCGACAGGTTCGATTTCACGTACAGGTTCTGGTAGGTCGGCTCGATCGACTGCGATACGCCGGTGATGTTGGCGATGGTCGCGGTTGGCGCGATGGCCATGATGTTCGAGTTACGGATGCCTTTCTGTACGCGGGCACGGATCGGGGCCCAGTCCAGCGATTCTTCCAGGTTGACGTCGATGTACTTGGCGCCACGGGCTTCGATCAGGATCTGTTGCGAATCCAGCGGCAGAATGCCCTTGGACCACAGCGAACCCTGGAACGTCTCGTAGGCACCGCGCTCGTCGGCCAGGTCGCAGGAAGCCTGGATCGCGTAGTAGCTGACCGCTTCCATCGACTTGTCGGCGAACTCGACGGCAGCGTCGGAGCCGTACGGGATGTGCTGCAGGTACAGCGCGTCCTGGAAGCCCATGATGCCCAGGCCTACCGGGCGGTGCTTGAGGTTCGAGTTACGCGCTTGCGGCACCGAGTAGTAGTTGATGTCGATCACGTTGTCGAGCATGCGCACGGCAGTGTTCACGGTGCGTTGCAGCTTGGCGGTGTCCAGCTTGCCATCGACGATGTGGTTCGGCAGGTTGATCGAACCCAGGTTGCAGACCGCGATCTCGTCCTTGTTGGTGTTCAAGGTGATTTCGGTGCACAGGTTCGAGCTGTGGACCACGCCCACGTGCTGCTGCGGCGAGCGCAGGTTGCACGGGTCCTTGAAGGTCAGCCACGGGTGGCCGGTCTCGAACAGCATCGACAGCATCTTGCGCCACAGGTCTTTGGCCTGGATGGTCTTGAACACCTTGATCTTGTTGTACTCGGTCAGGGCTTCGTAGTACTCGTAGCGCTCTTCGAAGGCCTTACCGGTCAGGTCGTGCAGATCGGGTACTTCCGATGGCGAGAACAGGGTCCACTTGCCGTCATCGAAGACACGCTTCATGAACAGGTCAGGGATCCAGTTGGCGGTGTTCATGTCGTGGGTACGACGACGGTCATCACCGGTGTTCTTGCGCAGCTCGATGAACTCTTCGATGTCCAGGTGCCAGGTTTCCAGGTAGGCGCAGACGGCGCCTTTGCGCTTGCCACCCTGGTTCACGGCCACGGCGGTGTCGTTGACCACTTTCAGGAACGGCACTACACCCTGGGACTTGCCATTGGTGCCCTTGATGTAGGAGCCCAGTGCACGCACAGGGGTCCAGTCGTTGCCCAGGCCACCGGCGAATTTCGACAGCATGGCGTTGTCGTGGATCGCGTGGTAGATGCCCGACAGGTCGTCCGGCACGGTAGTCAGGTAGCAGCTCGACAGCTGCGGGCGCAGGGTGCCGGCGTTGAACAGGGTTGGGGTCGAGGCCATGTAGTCGAACGACGAGAGCAGGTTGTAGAACTCGATCGCACGGGCTTCTTTGTCTTTCTCTTCCAGCGCCAAGCCCATGGCCACACGCATGAAGAACACCTGCGGCAGCTCGAAGCGCACACCATCCTTGTGGATGAAGTAACGGTCGTAGAGGGTCTGCAGGCCCAGGTAGGTGAACTGCTGGTCGCGCTCGTGGTTGATCGCCTTGCCCAGTTTTTCCAGGTCGAATTCGGCCAGCGCCGGGTTCAGCAACTCGAATTCGACACCTTTGGCGACGTAGGCCGGCAGGGCCTTGGCGTACAGGTCGGCCATCTCGTGGTGGGTGGCACTGTCGGCGACATTGAGGAAGCCCAGGCCTTCGGCGCGCAGGGTGTCCATCAGCAGGCGGGCGGTGACGAACGAGTAGTTCGGCTCACGCTCGACCAAGGTGCGGGCGGTCATCACCAGGGCGGTGTTGACGTCTTTGATGGCCACGCCATCGTAGAGGTTTTTCAGGGTTTCGCGCTGGATCAGGTCGCCGTCGACTTCGGCCAGGCCTTCGCAGGCTTCGCTGATGATGGTGTTCAGGCGCGCCATGTCCAGCGGCGCCAGGGTGCCGTCGGCCAGGGTGATGCGGATGCTCGGGTGCGGCTCGACAACCGACTCGGTGCTGACACGGGTGGCGCGCTCCTTGGCGCGTTGCTCGCGGTAGATCACGTAGTCACGGGCGACCTTTTGCTCGCCGGCACGCATCAGGGCCAGTTCGACCTGGTCCTGGATTTCTTCGATGTGGATGGTGCCACCCGATGGCATGCGACGCTTGAACGTAGCGCTGACCTGCTCGGTCAGGCGCGCGACGGTGTCGTGGATGCGCGACGAGGCAGCGGCGGTGCCGCCTTCAACTGCGAGAAACGCCTTAGTGATGGCAACGGTGATCTTGTCGTCGGTGTAAGGGACGACAGTGCCGTTACGCTTGATCACGCGCAATTGGCCAGGGGCAGTGGCGGCCAGATCCTGGTTGGAATCGGCGGCCTGCGGCGCCAGGGCCTGCGGGTTCTCGCGAGTTGTGTCGGTTTGCATGGGTGGGTGTCTCCACAGTTTCAATAGTGTTCAGGCGCCTTCTGAGCGCCCACCGTTCCGTCCACTTGCTCGATGGCCTTTGCAGGGGATGCGCCGTGCACGCGCATCCGCCCGCTCGGGCGTACCGACTTCGGGACAGATCAGGAATTTGGGGCAAGAACCTTGCCGCTCCCTGGCCGAAGTCATTTGCTTTGGGCTACACCAAAGCAGGCTGTTCAGTGTCCGCTAGGAGCGGTTGGATCGTAGAAACCACAACGAGTTCTGCCAGAAAAATCGCTTGAATTTCTCTGCTGACTCATGCTTGGTGTTGATGGGTGAAACCCAACATCTAGTGGTTTGCTGTGCTGGGGATACAAGATAATGCGGTCCTGGGGTCTTTGCAAGGCGATCGCTTGTGGATAACTTGTGCGTACTTTGTGAGTGAATAGTGGGTAATCGCTGTAGGCCTTGTGGCAACAGGTGTGCAGTATTTTTTGCGCTCAACCGATAGGGTATGGCATTAGACGTGTGGTGATTATGAGATCGAGCGCCGCCCGCGCGGCGCATCGCGAGCTGCGCTCGCTCCTACGTTTGTTTCGGGCCAGTAACGCCTGTGGCAGGTGCGCGCGACCGCCTTGTTTGTAC
>NZ_JBJJLN010000062.1:0-20098 GCF_046230725.1 Pseudomonas sp. KCJK9000
GAATTTTTATATAACCAAAAAAATTACAAGACAATGCAGCTTTCGGGGAAGTGATTGTCTTGTTGAGCTGTGCAGACCCGTTCGCGGCCCGCTGCAGGCTGAAGCTGATCTGAAAACCCGCGCAGGCCCGCAAGAGCCGGTTTGCCGCGAATGCGCGGGTAGTTTCACCCTCGCATTCACGGCCAGGCCCGGCTTGGAAGAAAGATCAGGGTCGGCCTTGTTCCTTGCCCTGAGGCTCGCGGATCTTGTACCAAGCCACATACAGCGCTGGCAGGAACAGCAGCGTGAGCAAGGTGGCGACGATGATCCCACCGATCATGGCGTAGGCCATCGGCCCCCAGAACACCTCGCGGGCAATCGGTATCATGCCCAGACTCGCTGCTGCCGCCGTCAGCAGAATCGGCCTTCGCCGATGATTGGTGGCTTCGACCACGGCATCCCACGGCGTCAGGCCCTGGGCGTGGAACTCGTCGATCTGGGTCACCAGGATCACCGAGTTTCGGATGATGATGCCAGCCAGGGCAAGAATACCGAGGATTGCCACAAACCCCAGGGGCGTGCCAGTCGGCACCAGCGCCAGCACCACGCCGATCAAGCCCAGCGGCGCCACACTGATCACCAACAGCAACTTCTGCACGCTGTGCAGTTGGATCATCAGGAAAGTCGCCATTAGGAACAGCATCAGCGGTATGACTTTGCTGATCGGCCCCTGAGCCTTGGCGCTCTCCTCCACCGTACCACCCGTAGCCACTTCGAAGCCCACAGGCAGTTTGCTGGCGAACTCATCGATCTTCGGCTTGAGCTGAGCCACCAGGTCAGTGGGCTGAATGTCACCGTTGACCGATGCCTTGATGGTGATGGTTGGCTTGCGATCGCGGCGCCACACCAGTGGCTGTTCGAGCTCGTAGCGCACGGTAGCGAAGGACAACAGTGGGATCGAGGTGCCGTTGGGGGTGAGGATCTGAAGGTTCTGCAGGGTATCGGGCGAGCCGCGCTCACCGTCTTCGGCGCGGGCGACCACATCGATCAGGTAGATGTTGTCGTTGACCTGGGTGATCTGCACACCGCTGACGATGCTGTTCATCACTTTGGCTACGTCCTCGGACGACAACCCCAGCTGGCGCGCCTTGTCCTGGGCGATCTCCACCCGCAGCACCTTGCCGGGCTCGTTCCAGTCGAACATCATCTCGCCGATGTACTTGTTCTGGTCCAGCAAGGTCGCCAGGTCGATGGCGTGTTTGCGCACCTGATCGATATCGCCGCCACTGACCCGGTACTGGATCGGCCGCCCTACGGGCGGGCCCATCTCCAGCGACTGTACGTTGACACCGATGCCGACGAAGTCTTCCCGCAGGATCTTCCTCAGGCGCGGCATCAACGCCTCGCGCGCCTCAAGGCTCTTGCTGACGATCACCAACTGCGCGTAGTACGGGTTCTGCAGCTGCTGGTCCAGGGGCAGGTAGAAACGGATCGCACCCTGGCCGATGTAGGTGCTCCAGTGCACCAAGTCAGGGTCATCCTTGATCCGCGCCTCGAAACGATCCACCACTTTGCGGGTTTCCTCGATCGAAGCATTCTGCGGCAGGTTCAGGTCGACCAGGATTTCCGGCCGGTCAGATGACGGGAAGAACTGGTTCTGCACGAAGCGCATACAAAAGACCGCCAGGGCGAACAACACCACCGTGCCGATGATGGTCAGCCAGCGATGGCGCATGCACCATAGCAGGCCATGCTCGAATGCCCGGCCAACCCGACCTGGCTCGTTCGAATGGCCTTTGACCTTGCGGCTGCTGAGGATATGCACACCCAACACCGGAGCGAAGAACACCGCCACCACCCATGACACCAGCAGCGCCACCGCGATAACGGCGAACAGGGTGAAGGTGTATTCACCGGCAGAGCTGCCGTTCAAGCCAATGGGCACGAAGCCGGCCACCGTAACCAGGGTGCCCGTGAGCATGGGAAATGCCGTGGAGGTATAGGCGAAGGTGGCGGCCTGCTCCCGGCTTTCGCCCATCTCCAGCCGTGTGACCATCACCTCGACCGTGATCATCGCGTCATCGACCAGCAAACCTAGAGCGATGATCAAAGCCCCCAGTGAAATTCGCTGCATGGTGATGCCGCTGTATTCCATGAACACGAACACCATCGCCAGCACCAGTGGAATGGAGCATGCCACTACTAGGCCCGCGCGCATCCCCAGGCTGATGAAGCTCACCGCCAGCACGATCACCACGGCTTCGAACAGCGCACTGGTGAAACCACCAACTGCCTTTTCGACCACGACGGACTGGTCCGAGACGGTATGCACGCCCACGCCAATCGGCAGATCTTCTATCACCTGGTCCATCCGGTGTTTCAGCGCATCACCGAACACCTGCACGTTGCCACCGGCCTTCATGCCGATAGCAAGGCCAATGGCGGTCTGACCGTTGTAACGGAACATCGGTGACGGCGGGTCGACGTAACCGCGCTGGATGTTGGCGATATCGGCCAGGCGGTAGAAGCGGTCATTGATCTTCAGGTTGACAGTCTGCAGGTCTTTTTCCGAAGCGAATTGCCCGGTGGTGCGCACTGAGATACGTTCCGGGCCAGCCTCGATCACCCCAGCCGGGGTTACGGCGTTCTGCGCTTGCAAAGCCTGCATGACCTGACGCTGGTCGATACCCAGCGCGGCCAACTTGCGGGTCGAGAAATTCAGGTACAGCACTTCATCCTGAGTGCCGATCATTTCGATCTTGCCGATATTGGGCACATCGCGCACTTCGGCGCGGGCCTGCTCCACGTAATCGCGCAGTTGACGCAGGGTGAGGCCATCGGCGGTGAACGCATAGACCGAGCCGAACACATCGCCGAATTCGTCATTGAAACCCGGGCCCTGGATGCCTGAGGGGAAGTCCCCGCGGATGTCCTGGATCTTCTTGCGCACCTGGTACCAGATTTGCGGGATGTCCTCGGCCTTGGTGGTATCGCGCAGGTAGACATACACCGTCGACTCGCCTGGGCGGGTGTAGCTTTTGGTGTAGTCGAGCGAATCGAGGTCTTCGAGCTTCTTCTCGATGCGGTCGGTGACTTGGTACAAGGTTTCGGCCTGAGTCGCACCCGGCCAGCGGGTCTGGATCACCATGGTCTTGATGGTGAACGACGGGTCTTCCTCACGGCCAAGATTGAAGTACGAAAAAATGCCCATCAGCAGGCTGACGAACATCAGGTACCAGACGAAGGATTGATGCTTGAGCGCCCAGTCGGACAGGTTGAAGCTTCCTTTCATTGCGCATCCTCGTCGAAGACGACCTTCTGGCCAGGCTTGAGGCTGTTGACGCCGGCAGTCACCACGTATTCGCCGGGCTGCACGCCCGAGGCCAGCACGATACTGTCGTCGGTTCGCTCGATCAAAGTGACGTCCCGGGTATTCACGGTTTTTTGCTGGGTGTCGATCACCCAGACCTGGGTCTTGCCATCGCGTTCGAGCAGAGCGCTCAGGGGTAGCTCGCTGCGCGCCGATACCGGCGAGCTCAGAGTGACGCTGATCGCGGTGCCCAGATGGAACGCCGGCGGGGTGCTGGCCAGGGTCAGGCGGGCGCGGCGGGTACGGGTGGTCGGGTCTGCCTGGGGCTCCAGCTCCCGCAAGGTTGCGGTGGTGTTGATGCCAGAATCGAGTTGCGAGGCGACGGTGAAGGTGAGGTTCTGGTTAAGTTGCTCGGCCACCCCGATCGGCAGGTCGATCACCGCCTCTTTCACATCAGGCCGCGCCAGCGTCACCACGGCCTGGCCAGCGGTAACGGTCTGCCCGGCCTCGGCCTGCCAAGCAGTGATCACTGCATCGTGGTCGCTGCGCAGGGTGCTGTAGCCGAGCTGGTCCTGGGCCTGGCGCTTAGCCGAGCGGGCCTGCTCCAGGGCGGCGCCGGTGGTCTTAAGGTTGGTCTGGGCGATATCCAACTGCGCCTGGGCCCCCACACCGCGATCATAGAGCTGCTGCTGACGGCGGGCATCGGCCTGGGCGTTGATCCACTGCGCCTGCACCCTGGCCAAGTCGCCCTCGGCGGCACGCAGTTGGTTTTGCTGGTCGGTAGGGTCAAGGGTCGCCAAAGTGTCGCCGGCTTTGACCTGGGCGCCCACATCCAGCCAGCGCCGCGCGATGCGCCCACCAACCCGGAAGCCCAAGGTGCTCTCGAAGCGCGCCTCGATCACCCCGGCGAAGCGCCCCAATTGCGCCTGCACCTGTGGCTGGACCTTGACCGACAGCACCGGGCGGATCGGCTCGGGCGCTTGCTCCTCACTACCGCAGGCAGCAAGCAGCATGGCGGCCGATACCATCAGCAGACGCTTCATCGTGCACCTCCGGGAGCTGTGGCATCGACTTTCTCCACCTGCATGCCGGGGTGTAGCAGCTGGGTTCCGTTGACCACGACCGTTTCCCCAGCTTTCAGGCCACTGGCGATGACGACCTTGCCGGTCAGGTAGCGGCCGACCTCGACCTTACGCAGTTCGACCTTGTCACCCTCGCCAACCACCCAAACCGCCGGGGCATGCAGCGCCTTGGTCAACGCCGACCATGGCAGCTCGATGCTCGGCCTGCCGACCGCATGGGTACTGGCGGTGACCGGTGCGCCCAGTTGCATACCGGGTGGTACGTTCTTCAGCGCCACCTTGACCTGCACCGTGCCACTTTGCGCCGACACTGTAGGGGTTATCTCGCGTACGAACCCTTGAGCCTGCACCTTGGGGTCGTCCAGCAGGCTAACGGTGACGCCGGTATCGCTCGGTGGCGCGACCAACAAGGATTCATACACGTTGAAGACTGCATCGCGCTCACCATCCCGAGCCAGGCTGAAGATCGGCATGGTCGCCTGTACCACTTGGCCGACCTCGGCCTGGCGCGCGGTGATCACGCCATCGGCCTCGGACACCAGGGCGGTGTAGCTCAGTTGCTCGTTGGCATTGGCCAACTGCGCCTGAGCGGCCTTGAGCGCACTTTGGTTACTGCGCAGGGCAGCTTCGGCGGAATCGTATTCGCTTTTGCTGGTGTAGCCCTTGGGCAGCAACTTCTGCTGGCGCACGAACGCGGCACTGGTCTGGGTGACCCGCGCCTGGGCAGCAAAGACCTCGGCCTTGGCCGAGTCGACATTGTTCTGCAGGTCTTTGGGGTCAAGCCGTGCCAATACCTGCCTGGCCTTGACGTGGTCGCCGACATCCACGCTTCGGGAGATGATCTTGCCACCGACGCGGAACGACAAGTCAGTCTGCACCCGTGCTTGAACATCCCCAGTGAGGGTCACCCTGGCCGCGAAATCGGTTGGCGATACCTGCTGCACGCCCACCCGTGGGTGCGTTTGAGGCACTTCTTCTTTACTACAGCCGGTGAGCGAAAACAGCAGCCCCAGAAAAACGACCGACAATGGACGCATGAACTTCATGCAGGCTCCTTGCTTGCGCGCAAATGATTCGAGGGATGCGACTGTCAGCGTAGTCCAGGGTTCGAAAAACATCGCAGGCGGCAAACCGTTACACGCTTATCAGGTGCTGATTTCGAGGCAGGCAATTCGATCGTGGCAGGGGCATACGCGGGTGAACCCGCCCCCACAGGTTGGCGCATCTCGGAGCATGCGCAAGCCTTGTGGCAGCGGGTTCACTGGCGAATAGGCGGGGTCAGGCTGATGCAGCCACCTGGCTCGAGCGCTTGAGCTGAGGCTGCGAAGCGTTTGCTGCAGCCCCCTCTTCAATGGCTTGCTGAATCGCCTTGCGGCGACGCTCTTCGGCACGGCGGCTGAAGAACCAGACGAAGAAGGTCACGATCGACACCGACAGCAGAATCAAGCTGGCTACGGCGTTGATCTCGGGTTTCACGCCCAAGCGCACGGCCGAGAACACTTCCATCGGCAAGGTCGTCGAACCCGGGCCGGACACGAAGCTGGCCAGAACCAGGTCGTCCAGCGACAGCGCGAACGACATCATGCCGCCCGCCGCCAACGACGGCGCGATCATCGGGATGGTGATCAGGAAGAACACCTTCCACGGCTTGGCACCCAAGTCCATGGCCGCCTCTTCGATCGACAGGTCCAGCTCACGCAGACGTGCCGACACCACCACCGCCACATAGGCTGCACAGAACGTGGTGTGTGCGATCCAGATGGTGACGATGCCACGCTCCTGCGGCCAGCCGATCATCTGCGCCATGGCCACGAACAGCAGCAACAGCGACAGACCGGTAATCACCTCTGGCATCACCAGCGGCGCGGTGACCAAACCACCGAACAGGGTGCGCCCCTTGAAGCGGGTGACCCGGGTCAGCACGAAGGCCGCCAGAGTGCCCAGCGCCACTGCCGCCACCGCGGTGTAGCAGGCGATTTCCAGCGAGCGCATGACCGAACCCATCAACTGGGTATTGTCGAGCAGGCCGACGTACCACTTCACCGACCAGCCGCCCCACACCGTCACCAGCTTGGAAGCGTTGAACGAATAGATCACCAGGATCAGCATCGGCAGGTAAATGAACAGCAAGCCAAGCACCAGCATCACGCTGGAGAAACTGAAGCGCTTCATGCCCTGCCCTCCATTTCTTTAGCCTGGCTGCGGTTGAACAGCAGGATCGGCACGATCAGGATCGCCAGCATCACCACCGCCAAGGCAGAGGCCACCGGCCAGTCACGGTTATTGAAGAATTCCTGCCACAGCACTTTACCGATCATCAGGGTTTCCGGGCCGCCGAGCAGTTCAGGGATGACGAACTCGCCTACTACCGGGATGAACACCAGCATGCAGCCGGCGATGATGCCGTTCTTCGACAGCGGCACGGTGATCTTCCAGAAGCTGTTGAAAGTGCTCGACCCCAGGTCCGAAGCCGCTTCGAGCAAGCTTTGATCGTGCTTCACCAGGTTGGCGAACAGCGGCAGAATCATGAACGGCAGGTACGAATAGACCACGCCGATATACACCGCCAGGTTGGTGTTGAGGATCTGTAACGGCTGATCGATCAACCCAGTCCACAGCAAGAAGCCATTGAGCAGGCCGTTGTTGCTGAGGATGCCCATCCAGGCATAGACGCGGATCAGGATCGCGGTCCAGGTCGGCATCATGATCAGCAGCAGCAGAACCGTCTGGGTTTCCTTCTTGGCATTGGCGATGGCGTAGGCCATCGGGTAGCCGATCAGCAGGCACAGCAGGGTGCTGAAGAAGGCCATCTTCAATGAACCCAGGTAGGCCGAGATGTACAGTTCATCCTCGGTCAACAGGCCGTAGTTGGCCAGGTTGAGTACCAACTGGATCTTGTCTTCGACGTAGGTATAGATCTCGGTATACGGCGGGATCGCTACGTCGGCTTCAGCGAAGCTGATCTTCAGCACGATGAAGAACGGCAGCATGAAGAACAGGAACAGCCAGATGAACGGAATCCCGATCACCACGTGCCGCCCCTCCGGGGTCAGGCGTTGGAAGGCTCGCTTGAGCTTGCGAATTTTCATGACCGCAGTACCACGCCGCTGTCGTCTTCCCACCACACGAATACTTCATCGCCCCAGGTCGGGCGGGCGCCCTGGCGCTCGGCATTGGCGACGAAGGTCTGGACGATCTTGCCGCTGGGCAACTCCACATAAAACACCGAGTGGCCGCCCAGGTAAGCGATGTCATGCACCTTGCCGCGCGACCAGTTGTGCTCGAAGTCTGGCTGGGTGGTGGTGACCAGGAGTTTCTCCGGGCGCAATGCGTAGGTGATGTGCTTGTCTTCCACCGAGGTGGTGATGCCGTGGCCCACGTAGATCTTGCGCTCCAGCTCAGGGCTGGCAATGATCGCGTAGCCTTCGGCGTCGTCGACCACATCACCCTCGAACAGGTTGACGTTACCGATGAATTCGCATACCAGGCGGCTGGTAGGGGTCTCGTAGATGTCCACTGGCGAGCCGATCTGGGCGATCCAGCCCAGGTGCATGATGGCGATGCGCTGGGCCATGGTCATGGCCTCTTCCTGGTCGTGGGTCACCATCACGCAGGTCACGCCCACGCGCTCGATGATTTCCACCAGTTCCAGTTGCATCTGCGACCGCAGTTTCTTGTCCAGCGCACCCATCGGCTCGTCGAGCAGCAGCAGCTTGGGACGTTTGGCCAGGGAGCGAGCCAGCGCCACCCGCTGACGCTGGCCACCGGAAAGCTGGTGTGGCTTGCGCTTGGCGTACTGAGTCATGTGCACCAGCTTTAGCATCTCGGCCACGCGGGCGTCGATCTCGGCCTTGGGCATTTTGTCCTGCTGCAGGCCGAAGGCGATGTTCTGCGCAACGGTCATGTGCGGGAACAGCGCGTAGGACTGGAACATCATGTTGATTGGCCGCTCGTACGGCGGCATGTCAGTGATGTCGACGCCATCGAGGAAGATCCGCCCTTCTGTCGGGCGCTCGAAGCCAGCCAGCATACGCAGCAAGGTCGATTTGCCGGACCCGGAGCCACCTAGCAGGGCGAAGATCTCGCCTTTACGGATTTCCAGGGACACATCGTCCACGGCGACGGTTTCGTCGAATTTTTTTGTAACCCGGTCGATCTTGACCAGCACCTGCTTGGGTTGCTGGCCACCCTCGAGGGCTTTTTTATAGGCACCGGAGGCAACTGCCATGAGTGAAACTCCCAACAAGATTTTTGTGCCCGTGCCGCCTGTAGGTCAGGTGCCGACACGGGTCTGGATGATTACTTGCCCGACTTGACCTTGGTCCAGCTGCGGGTCATCAGACGCTGCACCTTTGGCGGCAACTCTGAGTTCACGAACATCTTGTCCAGCACTTCCTGCGGTGGGTAAACCGCGGCGTCAGTCCTCACGGCCTGGTCCATCAGGTCGCCAGCCTTGGGGTTCGGGTTGGCGTAACCGACGTAATCACTGACCTGGGCGATAACCTCAGGTTTCAGCAAATAGTTGATGAAGGCGTGGGCCTCTTTGACGTTCTTGGCGTCCTTGGGGATCGCCAGCACATCGAACCAGAGGTTGCCGCCTTCCTTGGGGATGGCATAAGCCAGGTTCACGCCTTTCTTCGCTTCCTCAGCGCGGGCCTTGGCCTGGAACACATCACCCGAGAAACCTGCCGCGACGCAGATGTCGCCGTTGGCCAGGTCCGTGATGTACTTGGACGAGTGGAAGTAGGTCACGTACGGGCGTACGGCCAGTAACTTCTTCTCGGCCTTTGCGTAATCCTTGGGGTCGGTGCTGTTGGGGTTGAGCCCCATGTAGTTGAGCACCGCGGGGAGCATTTCGTCTGCCGAATCGAGGAAGGCCACACCGCACTTGGAGAGCTTCTTCATGTTCTCGGGTTCGAACAGCACCGCCCAGGAGTCGATGGTATCCACGCCCAGCGCGGCCTTGACCTTATCGACGTTATAACCAATACCATTGGTGCCCCACAGATAGGGCACGGCGTACTGGTTGCCTGGGTCGTTCTTCTCCAGGCGCTTCATCAACGCCGGGTCAAGGTTGGAATAGTTGGGCAGCAGGCTCTTGTCGAGCTTGCGAAACGCGCCCGCCTTGATCTGCTTGCCGAGGAAATGGTTGGACGGCACCACCACGTCATAGCCGGTGTTGCCGGCCAGCAGTTTGCCTTCCAAGGTTTCGTTGGAGTCGAAAACGTCCTGCACAGGCTTGATGCCCGTTTGCTTTTCGAAGTCCGCCAATGTGTTCGGGCCGATGTAGTCCGACCAGTTGTAGAAGTGCACCGTAGGCGCCGCTTGGACGCTGCATGCCAGCGTCAGGCCCGCTCCAGCCATCAAGGCCTTGCGAAATACAGAAATAGACAAGTGGTTGGTCCTCACAATCAGTGCCTGGGTGACGGCGTACT
The DNA here is from genome assembly GCF_046230725.1 of Pseudomonas sp. KCJK9000. Taxonomy (NCBI): domain Bacteria; kingdom Pseudomonadati; phylum Pseudomonadota; class Gammaproteobacteria; order Pseudomonadales; family Pseudomonadaceae; genus Pseudomonas; species Pseudomonas sp. KCJK9000. The sequence goes on from NZ_JBJJLN010000062.1 coordinate 9,807, forward strand.
CATTCGCTACAAGCGCTGCCGCGCACGCAAAACCGGCGCGCAACTTACCTGCGCAGCCTCGATGCCGCAATCATCAATTGCCATTGGCAGGCTCTAGGCCGGGAACCCCCAGCCCAGAGGCCACGCATCGGGGTTATTTGCCCGACTTGATCCGGGTCCAGCTACGGGTGATGTCACGCTGCACCTTTGCATCGGGTGCCGCGATGGCGTACAGCTTCTTCTTCACGTCCGCTGGCGGGTAGATGCTCGGGTCGCCTTTGATGGCCTGGTCCACGAACTGGGTGGCTGCGGCGTTACCGTTCGGGAAGCGCACGGCGTTGGTGATTTCGGCCATGATTTCCGGCTGCAGCAGGAAGTTCATGAACTGATAGGCAGCATCTTTATGCTCGGCATCTTTCGGGATGGCGACCATGTCGTAGAAGGTGCCGGCACCTTCTTTGGGAATCACGTAGTCCACCTTGACCTTGTCGCCGGCCTCGTGAGCGCGGGCCTTGGACTGCTCCAGATCACCCGAGTAACCGACGGCTACGCAGATGTTGCCGTTGGCCATGTCGCCAATGTACTTGGACGAGTGGAAGTAGGTGATCGAAGGACGGATCTTGAGGAACAGGTCCTCGGCGTCCTTGAGGTCTTGCTTGCTGGTGCTGTTGGTCGGCCTGCCCAGGTAGTGCAGCGCAGCCGGGATCATCTCGGTCGGGGCATCCAGGAAGCTTACGCCGCAGCTCTTGAGCTTTTCGATGTTCTCAGGCTTGAACACCACATCCCACGAGTCGATCTTGTCCACGCCCAGCGCGGCCTTGACCTTTTCCGGGTTGTAGCCGATGCCGATCGAACCCCACATGTACGGGAAAGCGTATTTGTTGCCTTGGTCGCTGGCATCGCCCACGGCCTTGAGCAGGTCTTCGTCGAGGTTTTTCCAGTTGCTGAGCTTGGAGCGGTCCAGCTCCTGGTAGACGCCAGCCTTGATCTGCTTGGCCAGGAAGTTGTTGGACGGCACAACGATGTCGTAACCCGACTTGCCCGCCAGCAGCTTGGCTTCGAGGGTTTCGTTGCTGTCGAAGACGTCGTATTTGACCTTGATGCCAGTTTGCTTCTCGAACTTGGCGATGGTGTCCGGCGCGATATAGTCCGACCAGTTGTAGACGTTCAACACCTTGTCTTCGGCCTGTGCAGCAGTGGCCATGGCACCCATCAGGGCTGCGGCCAGCAACGTCTTGCCCATTTTCTTCATGCGTCATGCTCCAGATTTTTTTGATTAGCCATCCGTTCAGCAGCCAGGCCCCGCGCTACACGCGTCGCAGCGACTGAAACAGCCACTAGTCTGGCAAGTTACAAGGCGCTGTTTCAAGGAAAGCACGGCCTTGTAACCGCTTAATGTCACATCGCTAGCCTAGCAAACGCTCAGCGGATCGCTTCGAGTGTCAGGTCCAGGCACTTGCGCGCCTTTTCCACGAGCTCATCCACCTCCTCGCGGCTGATCACCAACGGTGGCGCGATGATCATGGTGTCGCCAACCGCGCGCATGATCAGGCCGTTCTCGAAGCAGAAGTTACGGCACACCATGCCTACACCCTTGCCTTCGTAACGGCTGCGGGTGGCTTTGTCCTTGACCAGCTCGATCGCGCCAAGCAGGCCAAGGCCGCGTACCTCGCCTACCAGCGGGTGGTCCTGCAGCTCGCGCAGTCGTTTTTGCAAGTACGGTGCCACTTCCGTGCGCGCCTTCTCGACGATCTTTTCATCGCGCAGGATACGCAGGTTTTCCAGGCCCACCGCCGCCGCCACCGGGTGCCCGGAGTAGGTGAAGCCGTGGTTGAAGTCACCGCCCTCGCTGAGCACCTTGGCCACTTTGTCTCGCACGATCACCCCACCCATGGGGATGTAACCGGAGGTCAGGCCCTTGGCGATGGTCATCAAATCAGGCTTGAGGTCGTAGTAGTCGGAGCCGAACCACTGGCCGGTACGGCCGAAACCGCAGATCACTTCATCGGCAACGAACAGGATGTCGTACTTGGCCAGGATCTCCTTCACCTTCGGCCAATAGGTTTCAGGCGGGATGATGACCCCGCCTGCACCCTGGATCGGCTCGGCAATGAAGGCCGCCACGTTGTCTTCGCCGACTTCCAGGATTTTTTGTTCCAGTTGCTCGGCGGCCCATACCCCGAACGCATCCGGGGTCATGTCACCGCCCTCGCCGAACCAGTATGGCTGGGCGATGTGCACGATGCCCGGGATCGGCAAACCGCCCTGCTCGTGCATGCCACTCATACCACCCAGGCTGGCCCCGGCAACGGTCGAGCCGTGGTAGCCATTGACCCGGCCGATGATGGTCTGCTTGTGCGGTTTGCCTTTCAGCGCCCAGTAATGCCGAACCATGCGCAGCACGGTGTCATTGCCTTCGGAACCGGAGCCGGTGAAAAACACATGGGTCATGCCCTGCGGCGCAACCTCGGTGATCGCCTTGGCCAGCTCCAGCGCTGGCGGGTGGGCGGTCTGGAAGAACAGGTTGTAGTACGGCAACTCGCGCATCTGCCTTTCAGCCGCCTGCACCAACTCTTCGCGGCCATAGCCAACCGCCACGCACCACAGGCCGGCCATGCCGTCGAGGATCTTGTGCCCCTCGCTGTCCCACAAATGCACACCCTGCGCTTTGGTAATGATGCGCGGGCCCTTCTCCTTGAGCTGCTTATAGTCAGAGAAGGGTGCAAGGTGATGCTCGCCGCTCAGGGTTTGCCATTCACGGGTTTGCGGGTTGTTGACGCTCATGTGCCTCTCCATTTTCCGGCAGCCGCAGCAGCGGCCTCAGGGTTGATCAGACAGCGAATAGCAGGAATTCACGCTCCCAGGAGCTGATGACGCGCTTGAAGTTCTCATGCTCGGCGCGCTTGGTGGCGACGTAGCCGGTGATGAACTTCTTGCCCAGGTACTGCACCAGCGCGCGGCTGATTTCCATGCGCTCAAGGGCATCTTCGATGGTCAGCGGCAGGCGCAGGTTGCGGCGCTCGTAGCCACGGCCCTGAACCGGCGCGCTGGCTTCGATGCCTTCGACCATGCCGATGTAGCCGCACAGCAGGCTCGCAGCGATGGCCAGGTAAGGGTTGGCATCAGCGCCTGGCAGGCGGTTCTCGACACGGCGGTTCTGCGGGCCGGCATCCGGTACGCGCAGGCCAACAGTGCGGTTTTCTTCGCCCCACTCCACGTTCACCGGCGCCGAGGTATCGGGCAGGAAGCGGCGGAACGAGTTGACGTTGGGGGCAAACAGCGGCAGCGCTTCGGGGATGAACTTCTGCAGGCCACCGATGTGGTTCAGGAACAGCTCGCTCATGCTGCCGTCTTCATTGCTGAAGATGTTCTTGCCCGTGGCCACATCGACCACGCTCTGGTGCAGGTGCATGGCGCTGCCCGGCTCGCCGGTCATGGGCTTGGCCATGAAGGTGGCAGCGACGTTGTGCTTGAGCGCGGCCTCGCGCATGGTGCGTTTGAACACCAGAATCTGGTCGGCCAGGTGCAGGGCATCGCCATGACGGAAGTTGATTTCCATCTGCGCCGTGCCGTCTTCGTGAATCAGCGTGTCCAGGTCCAGGCGCTGCAGTTCGCACCAGTCATACACATCTTCGAACAGCGGATCGAATTCGTTCGCCGCCTCGATCGAGAACGACTGGCGGCCCGTTTCAGGGCGCCCGGAGCGGCCGACTGGCGGTTGCAGCGGGAAGTCCGGGTCTTCGCTGCGCTTGGTCAGGTAGAACTCCATCTCTGGCGCGACGATAGGCTGCCAGCCCTTGTCGGCGTAGAGCTTGAGCACTTTCTTCAGCACGTTGCGCGGCGACAGCTCGACCGGGTTGCCCTTCTTGTCGTAGGTGTCGTGAATCACCTGGGCCGTCGGCTCGATGGCCCACGGCACGAGGAACACCGCATCCTGGTCAGGGCGGCAGATCATGTCGATGTCGGCTGGGTCGAGCAGGTCGTAATAGATGTCATCGTCGACATAGTCGCCGGTCACGGTCTGCAGCAGCACGCTCTCGGGCAGGCGCATGCCTTTTTCGGCGATGAATTTGTTGGTCGGCGAGATCTTGCCGCGGGTGATGCCAGTCAGGTCACTGATCAGGCATTCGACTTCGGTGATCTTGTGCTCTTTCAACCAATCGGTGAGCTGGTCGAGGTTGTTACTCATAAATACCTCAGGAGGTAAGGTGGTCCGCGCTCTGATTCTGGATGGAGTAGATTGCTAAAGCAAAAACCCACACGCAGGCGCACTGTGGATACACTGAAAACAAGCGTGTCCGTAGTGAAATCGAAGGGCAGATATACGAGAAGAGCAACGAAAAGGCGTTACGAGGTGTGGCCCTGGCACGCAAAGCGTCAATTATTGCGGCCATGCAGGCCACCGCTTGGCTGATGCCTACAGGAACGACGGGGATACCCGACTGCACTGCGCAGGCAGCGCGTTCAGGTCGCGACAAGCGGACCATGTGACCCTCGTATTATTGTGTTTTGGGTTGAGTCCGAGCTTAGCCTTGTTAATTTTTTTACACAACACCTCCGTAAAAAATAAAACACGGCTCGGCGAAGATAGCTCTCGGTACGAGAAATAGCGGATAATGGCACGCCCCGATATGCAGCAAATCTGCCGTCGATGTGCCATTTCAGGGCATCATTGGGTTGGCTTGACATCAGTATGGCTTTTCGATTGACTGGGTCTGCAAGCCCCCCTTGATTGATATTTTTAACAACAAAGGTGTTGCATCATGTCGGTACCCCCGCGTGCCGTTCAGCTTAACGAAGCGAACGCGTTCCTTAAGGAACATCCTGAGGTTCTCTACGTTGACCTTCTGATTGCAGATATGAATGGTGTGGTGCGTGGCAAGCGCATAGAGCGCACCAGCCTCCACAAGGTTTACGAAAAAGGCATCAACCTGCCTGCCTCCCTCTTTGCCCTGGACATCAACGGTTCCACCGTCGAAAGCACAGGCCTTGGCCTGGACATCGGCGATGCTGACCGTATCTGCTACCCGATCCCCGGCACCCTCTCCAACGAACCCTGGCAGAAGCGCCCTACCGCTCAGCTGCTGATGACCATGCACGAACTCGAAGGCGAGCCGTTCTTCGCCGACCCGCGTGAAGTGCTGCGTCAGGTGGTGAGCAAGTTCACCGAAATGGGCCTGACCATCTGCGCCGCATTTGAGCTTGAGTTCTACCTGATCGACCAGGAAAACGTGAACGGCCGCCCGCAGCCGCCACGCTCGCCGATTTCGGGCAAGCGCCCACAGTCGACCCAGGTGTACCTGATCGACGACCTCGATGAATATGCCGACTGCCTGCAGGACATCCTGGAAGGTGCCAAAGAGCAAGGCATCCCAGCTGACGCCATCGTCAAGGAAAGCGCCCCGGCGCAGTTCGAAGTCAACCTGCACCACGTTCCCGATCCGCTCAAGGCCTGCGATTACGCAGTGCTGCTCAAGCGGCTGATCAAGAACATCGCCTACGACCATGAAATGGACACCACCTTCATGGCCAAGCCCTACCCGGGCCAGGCTGGCAACGGCCTGCACGTACACATCTCCGTGCTGGACAAAGATGGCAACAACATCTTCACCAGCGAGGATCCCGAGCAGAACGCCGCGCTACGTCACGCTGTCGGCGGTGTGCTCGAGACCCTGCCCGCGTCCATGGCTTTCCTCTGCCCGAACGTCAACTCGTACCGCCGTTTCGGCGCGCAGTTCTACGTGCCGAACGCGCCGAGCTGGGGCTTGGACAACCGCACCGTGGCCCTGCGCGTGCCGACCGGCTCGCCGGATGCCGTGCGTATCGAGCACCGTGTGGCCGGCGCTGACGCCAACCCATACTTGATGATGGCTGCCGTGCTGGCGGGCGTGCACCATGGCCTGACCAACAAGATCGAGCCAGGCGAGCCGATCGAAGGCAACTCGTATGAGCAGCTGGAGCAGAGCCTGCCGAACAACCTGCGCGATGCCCTGCGCGAGCTGGACGACAGCGAGATCCTGAACAAGTACATCGATCCGAAGTACATCGACATCTTCGTCGCGTGCAAGGAGAGCGAGCTGGAGGAGTTCGAGCACTCGATCTCCGACCTCGAGTACAACTGGTATCTGCACACCGTGTAACGCAAAACGCCGCCCCAAAGGGCGGCGTTTTTCATTGGCGGGCCAGCATGGGCTTACAGCGGCTTCTCGAAAATCTTCGAATTGCGCTGGTAGTTGTACAACGAAGCCCGTGCCGCTGGCAGCCGCTCGACACCGCTAGGGGCAAACCCGCGCTCACGGAACCAGTGCGCCGTACGCGTCGTGAGCACGAACAGGGTATTCAACCCCATCTGCCGCGCCCGCCCCTCGATCCGCTCCAGCAGTTCGTCGCCACGCCCGCCGTGACGGTATTCCGGGTTTACCGCCAGGCACGCCAGTTCCCCAGCCTGCGAATCGGCAATCGGGTACAGCGCTGCACAGGCAATGATCATCCCCTCACGCTCGACCACACTGAACTGCTCGATCTCACGCTCCAGCACCTCGCGCGAGCGGCGCACCAGGATGCCTTGCTCTTCCAGCGGGCTGATCAGGTCCAGCAAGCCACCGACATCCTCGATGGTCGCCTCGCGCACCACCTCGAACTGCTCCTGGGACACCAGCGTACCGCCACCTTCTCGGGTGAACAGTTCGGTGAGCAAAGCGCCATCTTCGGCATAACTGACGATATGGCTACGCGCCACACCGCCTTTGCAGGCCTCGGCAGCCGCGTCGAGCAACTCAGCCTGGTAATCGCCGCCCAGGCGCGCCAGGTGCGGAGCAATCTGTTGTGGCCGCAGCTCACGCACCAACCGACCGCTCTCGTCCAGCAGGCCAGGCTCGGCCCCGAACAGCAGCAGCTTGTCGGCACCCAGCTCGATGGCTGCACGAGTTGCGACGTCTTCACATGCCAGGTTGAAGATTTCACCCGTGGGCGAATAGCCCAGCGGCGACAGCAGCACGATGGACCGCTCGTCGAGCAGGCGGCTGATGCCTTTGCGGTCTATTCGCCGCACTTCCCCGGTGTGGTGGTAGTCCACGCCTTCGAGCACCCCGATCGGCCGTGCGGTGACCAGGTTGCCGCAAGCCACGCGCAGGCGCGAGCCCTGCATGGGCGAGGCGGCGATGTCCATCGACAGGCGTGCCTCGATGGCCAGGCGCAGGGCGCCTACGGCATCGATCACGCAATCCAGGGTGGCTGCGTCGGTGATACGCAGGCCGTGATGGTAGTGCGGGGTCAGCCCACGCTCGGCCAGGCGGCTTTCGATCTGCGGGCGCGAGCCATGCACCAGCACCAGGCGCACACCCAAGCTGTGCAGCAGCACCAGGTCGTGGACGATATTGCCGAAATTAGGGTGTTCAACGCCATCGCCGGGGAGCATGACCACGAAGGTGCAATCGCGATGGGCATTGATGTACGGGGAGGCATGACGTAGCCAGTTGACGTATTCGGGCATGACGGGGCCTGTGGATAAAGTGGACGGAGAACGGTGAATCACACGGCGTTCAGGATCATCGTCGGAACAGGCTTGCGGTCACGCGCATCTCCTCTAGGCAAGAACGAATCAGCAAGGTGGACGTTTAACTCAGGCAATAGTGCCGGATCAGGTCACGCAATAGACGCACGGTAGGCTCGATTCGTGACATTTCAAGGTATTCGCCAGGCTGGTGGGCGCAGGCGATATCACCGGGGCCGAGCACGATGGTCTGGCAGCCCAGCTGCTGAAGATAAGGCGCTTCGGTACCGAACGCCACCGCTTCGGCCCGATGGCCGGTAAGGCGTTCGGCCACTTGCACCAACTCGGCGTCCGCGTCCTGCTCGAACGGCGGCACCTCAGGGAACAACGGGGCGTAGTCGATACGCACTTCATGACGCTCGGCCACAGGCTTGAGTTTATCGCCAATGGCGGCGCGCAACTGCTCTACATCCATGCCCGGCAGCGGGCGCAGGTCGAACTCCAGGGCGCATTGGCCACAGATGCGGTTGGGGTTGTCACCGCCATGGATGCAGCCGAAATTCATGGTTGGCGTCGGCACGGTGAACTGCGGGTTACTGAAGGTTTGCTGCCATTGCCGGCGCAGGCCCATCAGCTCGCTCATCACCTCGTGCATGGCCTCCATCGCACTATGGCCCAGGCTTGGGTCAGAGGAATGCCCGCTGCGCCCGAGGATGTCGATGCGGTCCATCAGGATGCCCTTGTGCATGCGGATCGGCCGCAGGCCGGTGGGCTCGCCGATCACCGCCGCACGGCCCAGCGGCTGGCCGGCAGCCGCCAGAGCGCGGGCACCGGACATGGAGCTTTCTTCATCGCAGGTGGCCAGGATCATCAGCGGTTGCTTGAAATCGTGCTCCAGCAGCGGAATGACCGCTTCGATGATCAATGCGAAAAAGCCTTTCATGTCGCAGCTACCCAGGCCCACCCAGCGGCCGTCGGCCTCGGTCAGCTTGAGCGGGTCGCTGGCCCACAGTTGTTCATCGTAAGGCACCGTATCACTGTGCCCAGCCAGCACCAGCCCGCCAGGGCCGCTACCACGGCTGGCCAACAGGTTGAACTTGCCAGGGCTGACTTCACGGATGTCACAAGCAAAACCCAGATCGCCCAACCAGCCGGCCAACAGGTCGATGACCTGGCGGTTGGACTGGTCCAGTGCAGGCTGGGTACAACTGACCGAGGGCGCGGCGATCAAAGCGGCAAACTGGTCTTTCAGGGGCGGCAACGGCATGCGCATACTCCTCGGAAGCGTTGCCCATCATAGGACTATCGGCCGTCTGGAATAAACCGTTGCCGGCCGACTGCTGTAGACTGCCCTGCAAAGACGCCCCTCCTTCGAGCCTGTGATGCACAAAGAAACCGAACTCAAGCTGCGCGCCAGCAGCCAGACCCTCGCCGCCCTGCGCGAGCACCCCTTGCTGAAAAAACGCAACAAATCTGGCTGGCAGACCCGCGAGCTGCTCAACCAGTACTTCGATACTCCCGAGCGCGAGCTTTCCGCCGCCCGTGTGGCCCTGCGCCTGCGCCGCGACGGTGAGGCGATCATCCAGACACTCAAGTGCCGCGGGCAAAGCGTTGCCGGGCTGTCCGAGCGCAACGAATACGAGTGGCCGTTGGACAAGGTCAAGCTCGACTTGAAAAAGCTCGACGCCACCTGCTGGCCGGCGCAGCTGGCCGAACTCGACAAAAAAACCATCAAGCCGCTATTCACCACTGACTTCACCCGCGAATACGCCGAAATCAGCTGGGGCCGCGGCAAGAGCAAGGTGGTGATCGAGGCCGCGCTGGACCAAGGCTTCGTGATTGCCGGCAAGCGCAAAGAGGAAATCTGCGAGCTTGAGTTGGAGCTGCGCGAAGGCGCCCCTGAAGCGCTACTGGAGCTGGCCGCCGAGCTGGCCGCCAGCCTGCCGCTGATGCCGTGCGACATCAGCAAGGCCGAGCGCGGCTACCGCTTGCTGGAGCCGGACAGCTACGAGCTGGGCCTGCCGACCACCGAGCTGAGCGCTGAAACTGCTGTGGACGACGCCTTCGCCGCCCTGGCCTGGCAGCTGCTGGGCAGCAGTCAGCGCCTGGCCGAGCAGTACCGCCACAATGGTCACTGGCGCTTGTTGCAGGACTGGGTGCAGTGCCTAGCCGAACTGCGCGCCTTGGTCGCAAGCCTTGGCCAAGCTGCGCCGCGCGCCACCACGCGCGAGCTACGCGCCAGCCTTGATGCGCTGCTGGAAGACTGGCGCCCATTGGTGCAGGCCGGCAATGACGATGAAGACATCCGCCGCGCTGCGCCCGAGCAGTTCCTCGAAGAACTCGAGGACGTACGCTGGGGCCAGTTCTCCCTGGAAACCTCGCGTTGGCTGCTGGCCCGCGCCTGGACCGTGGAGCGCAAGGGCCGTGGCGAGCGCCAGGGCAAGGCGCAGTTGGCAAGCTGGCTGGCGCACCTGCTGGGTGAAGAAGGCCGCTCGCTGAAGCTGCCGCTGTACACCCAACGCCCCGAGGACCTGGCCGAACAGCTGCCACGTATCGAGCAGTTGCTGGCCTGGCTGCACCATGCCCGCCAGGTGCTTGAAGCACCGCAGATGGACCGGTTGTACGGCGATTTGAAAAAGCTGCATGAGCTGGCCGAGTTGCCGATCAGCGATGAGTTGCTGGAGGCGCGTATTGATCAGGCTCGGACAGTGGATCAGAGCCGGGGCTGGAAGCATTTGCTCAAGGCTTAAGGACGCTTTGGCGGTTGGCATCTAACCGCGTTAGGTGACAGGTGTATGGTTTGAGTGTTGTGTGTGCGTTG
>NZ_JBJJLN010000063.1:0-19238 GCF_046230725.1 Pseudomonas sp. KCJK9000
GGCGTCCGCGCGCAAATCCCACAGGCATAATTGGCCCGAAACAAACGTAGGAGCGAGCGCAGCTCGCGATGCGCCGCGCGGGCGGCGCTCGATCTGCGCCTCACCGAAGAGCTCACGCCGAGCCTCTAGGCTTAAGTGAACAGCACTACCAACATTGCTCGGGTATCTGTTTGCTTCTTATGTTTTCAGCGCTGCAGCATCACCACTGGCAAGGCTCAGTCGAACCGATAGATGTCCATGCCCAGCGCCCCCAGGGTGAAGCCTTGGTGCACGATGCCGAACTTGTCTCCAGCGCCTAGCGCGAAAAACAGCGGTAGCAGATGCTCCTCGCTGGGGTGGTTGCGAGCGGCAAAAGGCGCCTGTTTGCGGTAATCCAGTAGCGCTGCCTGGTCGTTAGCCTTGAGTCGCTCTACAACCCAGTCCCGGAATGCCAGCGCCCAGGGTTCGATCACGTCGGGCCCGGCGTGCCAGTCGAGTTCACCGAGGTTGTGCGTGATGCTGCCAGAGCCTATCAGCAGAATACCTTCCTGGCGCAACTCAGCCAGCGCCTTGCCGACCTTGATCTGAAGGTCCGGCCCCGACTGGCTGGGTAGCGATACCTGAATCACCGGGATGCTTGCATCTGGGTACATCAGTGATAGCGGCACCCATGTGCCGTGATCGAATGGTCGTTGCAGGTCCTGGCGTGCCTGTAGGCGTTCGGCCACGCGGCTGGCCAGGGCGGGCTCGCCAGGCGCCGGGTATTGCACAGCGTAAAGTGCGGGTGGAAAACCGTAGAAGTCATGCCAGGTTTCTGGCTGTGCAGCGCTGGTCACCAGCAATTCACGGCTCTCCCAGTGCGCCGAGACAACCACGATCGCCTTGGGTCTTGGCAGGGCGTTGGCCAGCGCGGCCAAGGCCGGCCCGCTGGCGCCAGGTTGCAGGGCGAGCATGGGCGAACCGTGGGAAATGAACAGGCTGGGCAGCATGGTGATGGTCCTGAGGTTTAAGATGTGACCATCTTCGATCAGCTATCGATCGAAATCCAAACCAAGTTTTACCGGTAAATCATCTAAATATTGGGAGTGATCATGGAGCCAGCGTTCTGGCAGCAGCGATGGGCCGACAACCAGATCGGCTTTCACCAGGCGCAGGTCAACCCGTACTTGCAACAGTACTGGCCACACCTGCAGTTAGCCCCTGGCAGCCGTGTGCTGGTGCCGCTGTGCGGCAAAAGTCTGGACCTGGCCTGGCTGGCGGGGCAGGGGTATCGCGTGCTGGGTGTGGAGTTGTCGCAGCGGGCGGTGGCGGCGTTTTTTCATGAGCACGGGCTTGAGCCCCAAATTGTGCAAAAGGGAGCCTTCGAGATTTGGCGCCACGGCGACGTCGAGGTGTGGTGTGGCGATTTTTTTGCCCTTCAGCCAGCGGACCTTGCCGATTGCGTGGCGCTCTATGACCGAGCTGCGCTGATTGCCCTGCCGGTACATATGCGTTTGGCGTACGTGCAGGCGTTGTCGCGTTCGCTGCCCGCCCGCTGCAGCGGGCTGTTGGTGACTTTGGATTACGACCAGGCGCTGCTGGCCGGGCCGCCATTCTCGGTAGGTGACGAAGAAGTTCGAATGGGCTTGGCCGGGTGGCAAGTCGATGAGCTCAAGGCCGTGGAGCTTATTGAGCAAAGCCCTAAGTTTTCACAGGCGGGGGTTTGCAGCCTGGTGGAGCGGGTTTATCAGATCAGCAGGTAACGATTAAAAAAGGGCGACCGAAGTCGCCCTTGTCTGCCCGAGAAGAATCAACCGCGGCGGCGCAAAGCCTCGATACGCTCTTCCAGCGGCGGGTGGCTCATCAGCAGGCCCGCCAGGCCATGCTTGAGGCCACCGTTGATGCCGAACGCCTTCAAAGTGTCAGGCATGTGCACCGGCAGCCCTTGCTCGACACGCAGGCGCTGCAACGCACCGATCATTGCGGCGGTGCCGGCCAGTTGGGCGCCGGCTTCGTCGGCACGGTACTCGCGGCGGCGCGAGAACCACATGACGATCATGCTGGCGAGGATGCCCAGAACCAGCTCGGCGACGATGGTCGCCACGTAATAGGCGATACCCTGGCCCTCTTCGTTCTTGAAGATCACTTTATCGACGAAGTTGCCGATGATACGGGCGAAGAACATCACGAAGGTGTTCACCACGCCCTGCACTAGCGCCAGGGTGACCATATCGCCGTTGGCTACGTGGCCGATCTCATGGGCCAGTACGGCACGCACTTCATCGGGCGAGAAGCGCTCGAGCAGGCCCTGGGACACCGCCACCAAGGCGTCGTTACGGTTCCAGCCGGTGGCGAAGGCATTGGCCTCGTAGGCTGGGAAGATACCCACCTCGGGCATTTTGATGCCGGCCTCGCGTGACAGCTCCTCGACGGTCTGCAGCAGCCATTGTTCATGGCGGGTGCGCGGCTGGCTGATGATCTGCGTGCCGGTGGTCATCTTCGCCATCCACTTGGAGATGAACAGCGAAATCAGCGAGCCGGCGAAGCCGAACACGGCGCAGAATACCAGCAGGCTGCTGAGGTTGAGGTCAACCCCGTTGGCGGCCATGAACCCGTTGAAGCCGAACAGGCTCAGGGTAATGCTTGCAACCAGCACCACCGCAAGGTTGGTGGCTACAAACAACAGAATGCGCATCATGGTTGTTACGTTCTCCTGACGGATGAGTCATTGCTTACTGCGGGGTATATAAGGTGCCTGCCGCCTGGATTCAATCGGGCGACTATTTCAAACTGTGTACGGCGCAGTATGGCAGAGGATTCGTCGCGGGCTCTGGGATAGAGCGTTGCAGGATGTAAGAAATTTCCTTTGAGCATGGCAGGGCGGCAGTGCGCCCCATTCGCGGCTGAACCGGCTCCCAAGAGACTGTCGCAGTGCTTGAGGGCTGCGCTGTAAGTGGGAGCCGGTTTACCCGCGAAGAGGTTGGTGCCTACTGCGAATAAGTGCGCAGGAAATTGCCAATGCGGCCGATCGCGGCTTCCAGGTCATCCACCCGCGGCAAGGTCACCACGCGGAAATGGTCCGGCCACGGCCAGTTGAATGCAGTGCCCTGAACGATCAGCAGCTTTTCCGACAAAAGCAGATCGAGGGCGAATTTCTCGTCATTGAGGATCGGGCACACCTTCGGGTCGATACGCGGGAAGGCGTAAAGCGCGCCCATGGGCTTCACACAGCTGACACCTGGAATATCGTTGAGCAGCTCATAGGTACGGTTGCGCTGTTCCAGCAGGCGGCCCGGCGGCAGTACCAGGTCGTTGATGCTCTGATAACCCCCAAGCGCTGTCTGAATGGCGTGCTGGGCCGGTACGTTGGCGCATAGGCGCATGTTGGCCAGCATGTCGATGCCTTCGATATAGCTCTGGGCGTGATGCTTGGGCCCGGAAATGATCAGCCAGCCAGACCGGAAGCCGGCCACCCGATACGACTTGGACAGGCCGTTGAAGGTCAGGCACAGCAGATCCGGAGCCAGCGACGCGGTGCTGATGTGCACCGCTTCGTCGTAGAGGATCTTGTCGTAGATCTCGTCGGAGAACACCACCAGGTTGTGCTGACGGGCCAGTTCCAGCATGCCCAGCAGCAGCTCTTTGGAATACACAGCGCCGGTCGGGTTGTTCGGGTTGATGATCACCAACGCCTTGGTGTTCGGTGTGATTTTGGCTTTGATATCTTCAAGGTCCGGGAACCAGTCGGCCTGCTCGTCGCACAGGTAGTGCACCGGCTTACCACCGGCCAGGCTCACCGCAGCGGTCCACAGCGGGTAGTCGGGTGCAGGGATCAGAACTTCGTCGCCATTGTTGAGCAGGGCCTGCATCGACATCACGATCAGTTCGGAAACACCGTTGCCCAGGTAGATGTCCTCGATGGTGACGCCCTCGATCTCCTTCTGTTGGCAATACTGCATCACCGCTTTGCGCGCGCTGAACAGGCCTTTGGAGTCGCTGTAGCCCTGGGCGGTGGGCAGGTTGCGGATCACATCCTGAAGGATTTCGTCCGGCGCTTCGAAGCCAAACGGTGCCGGGTTACCGATGTTCAGCTTGAGGATGCGGTGGCCTTCCTCCTCCAGGCGTTTGGCGTGCTTGAGCACTGGGCCGCGAATGTCGTAGCAGACATTGGCGAGCTTGTTCGATTTGCTGAACTGCATGATGTGATCCCGATTGATAAGACGCGCCGCCACCGCCCGCTCATCGAAAGGTTTGAAAGGGCGGCGGGCGGGTGCCAGACTTGAGGCCTTGCGCACGAAGCCAACTAATATACGTGCCACCCGCGTTACGGAAAAGACGGCGCGAGGTGAAATTCAGCCTGCCGAGGTTCACACATGCAAAAGATCGACAAGACACTTGAACAATGGCGCGAAATGCTCGACCCCGAGCAGTATCAGGTCTGCCGGCTCAAAGGCACCGAGCGGCCGTTCAGTGGCAAGTACAACAGTGAGCGCCGCGCGGGCATCTACCGTTGCGTGTGCTGTGACCTGCCACTGTTCGATGCACAGACCAAATTCGATGCCGGCTGCGGCTGGCCGAGCTTTTACGCGCCCATCGAGCAAAGCGCGATGATCGAGATCCGTGACACCTCCCACGGCATGATTCGCACCGAGGTCACCTGTGCCCAGTGCGATGCTCACCTGGGCCATGTATTTCCCGATGGCCCTCCGCCAACGGGCCTGCGTTACTGCATCAACTCGGTGTGCCTGACCTTCGAACCCCGCAAAGGAGCCTGAGAATGGCCGCATCGATGCTGGACATACCCTGCGTTACCCTAGGCGGCGAGCAGAAAAAGCTCGGCGATTTTCCCGGCAAGGCGCTGCTGGTGGTCAACACTGCCAGCCAGTGCGGTTTCACCCCGCAGTACAAAGGCCTGGAGCAGCTGTGGCAGCATTACCGCGAGCGCGGGCTGGTGGTGCTGGGCTTTCCCTGCAACCAGTTCGGCAAGCAGGAGCCAGGTGATGCACGGGACATCGCGCAGTTTTGTGAAGCCAACTTCGGCGTGAGTTTTCCTTTGTTCCGCAAGGTCGAGGTCAATGGCCCAGGCGCCCATCCGCTGTTCGTTGCGCTCAAGCAGCGTGCACCAGGGCTGTTGGGCACTGAGAAGATCAAGTGGAACTTCACCAAGTTCCTCCTCGACCCAGCCACCGGCAAGGTTACCCGCTACGCGCCCACCACCAAGCCGCAGGCGTTGGAAGCCGACATCGAGCGCCTGCTCAGCCGTTGAGCGGTACCCAGTGGTCGATCAGCGCCAGCAGCTCCTCGCGGCGAAACGGCTTGGCCAGGTAATCGTTCATGCCGGCCGCCCGGCAGCGTTCGCGCTCCTCGGGCATGGCATTGGCGGTCAGGGCGACGATCGGTAACTGCGGCCAGCGCCCGCTCTGGCGGATGCGCCGGCTGGCCTCGTAGCCGTCCATAACCGGCATGTTGCAGTCCATCAGCACCAGGTCGAAGTCTTCTCGGTCCAGCCACTCCAGTGCCTCGGCGCCTTGGGTGGCGAGCTGCACCTGGCAGCCGAGCTTGGCCAGCATGCCCTTGGCCACCAGCTGATTGACCGGGTTGTCTTCCACCAACAGGATGCGCGCGCGGCCCTCAGCGGCGGTCAGCAGTGGAGTGGCCAGCGGATGCTCGGGGGCATGGCCCTGCAAGGTTCGGCTCAGTGTCTGGTACAGCGCGTTGCGCGACAGAGGGCGGGCCAGTTGGTGCAGGGGCGCCAGTTGAGCCGACTGCTCGCCGGGCAAGAAGTTGCCGTAGGCGGTTACCAGCAGGATCGGCGCCTTGAGTGCCGGGCGCAGTTGCAACAACTGCTGCAGGTCATCGGTGATCAACAGGTCGATGCCATTGTCTAGCGCAGCGCTGCTGTCGTGCCGTTGGTAGTCCAGGCCCCAGCCAGGCAGCAGGCTCTGCAGCAACTCGCTCAGGCCACTGCCGGCATCGCTGAGGGCAGCTACCTTGCCGCTCAGTGCCGGCGGCTCAATGGCCTCGGTATGGGCAGGCAGTGGCAGGTCGGCACTGAAGCGGCTGCCAAAGCCAGGCTCGGAGTGAATGTGCAGATGGCCCTGCATGGCTTGGCACAGGTTGCGGGTCAGTGCCAGGCCCAGGCCGGTGCCGCCATATTGTCGGGTGATGCCGGCGCCAGCCTGGGTGAAAGGCTGGAAGATGCGTGCCTGAGCGGCCTCAGGGATGCCGATGCCAGTGTCGCTTACCTCCAGGCGAACGCCGCCGACAATCGGCGCCAGACGCACGTCCACGCGACCGAAGCGGGTGAACTTCAGTGCGTTGGACAGCAGGTTGCTGACCACCTGACGCACCCGCGTGGGGTCGCCCAGTACCGAGCTTGGGAAATCCCCTGCGATCAGGCATGTCAGCTCGACGCTCTGTGCAGCATTCTGCGACAGCAGGTTAGCGGTGTCCTCGACCATGGCACCCATGTCGAAGGGGATACGTTCCAGTTCCAGTTGCCCGGCATCGAACTTGGAAAGGTCGAGAATATCGTTGAGCAACTCCACCAGCACTTTGCCCGAATCGTGGGCGATCGACAGTTGCTGGCGCTGCTCGCCGGCCAGCGGGCTGTCCAGGGCCAGGGCGATCATGCCGAGCATGCCGTTGAGCGGGGTACGGATCTCATGGCTCATGTTGGCCAGGAAGGCGGCCCGCGCCTGCGCCATGTCCAGGGCGCGTTGGCGGGCCGCTTCCAGCTCCTGGTTGGACTGGCTGAGGCGGCCGTTGCTTGCCTTCAGTTCCTCGGTGCGTGCCGACACGATATCTTCGAGCTCGTTGAGGTACTGGGTCAGACGGTTTTCTGCTGTGCGCCGCTGCTGGATTTCGGTACTCATGCTGACGAACTGCTGGTTGGCTACTTTGACCAGCACGCCGATTTCGTCATATTCATGGCCTGGTGGGCAATCCACTCGGGTTTGCCCAGGCTGGCGCGGGTCGCGGCCGCTGAGGGCGCCGATTAGCGTCACCAACGGCTTGGTCAGCATCATGTAGAACAGCGCCAAAAGGATGCCGGTCAGCACCAGGCTGCGGGCGAAGCCGTTGAGTAGGGTAACCCCTGCGCGGTCCAGGAAGCGGCTGCCGAACGCATAGGTGTCAACGTCCAGGTACAGCGTGCCGAGGGTTTCATCGGGCATGTGGGTCAGGAACAGGCGCGCCTTGAGCTGGCGCTTTTCGCCGAACAGAAAGTCGCTCAGCGGCCGGTAGCGGTCCTCCAGGCGGGGGCGTTCGACATCGGCCAGGACCGTTTCGTTATTGTCTACCAGCCGCGCGCGGATCACCGCCGGTGACTGCAAAAGGCCCCGGGTCAGCTCCAGCGCAAGCTCCGAATCAATGTTGTAGGCAATGCGTGAGGCGGTATTGTGGCTGATTTGCAACAACGCCCCAACTTCGCGGTTGATGGATGCGTCTTCGCTGGCATAATCGATGCCGATCTGGATGAGACTGAGCAATGTACCCAGGATGAAGCCGACCAGGACTGTCAACCGGGCTTGCTTGTATGACAGGCGATTGGTGAACTTGATATCCATGAGTCCCGAGCCGGTTTCCCGTTCCTTGCGCTGCGCAAGCATAGCCGATCAACCTCGGCTGCTGGCGTGTCTGTCACACATTCAGCGTTAAATCTCACCTGTCTTGCAAGGAGCCCTCATGGACGCTCGCTTGAATGCTTTCCTGGAACGTGCCGAATCGGTGCTGGCGCGTCTTGAACCCTTGCTGCCAGCGCCGCGCCCGCACATCGACTGGAACACCACGCTGGCCGCGCGTTGGCAGCGCGATGGGCGCAGTGGCTACCTGTTGCCACTGGACGTCAGCCTGGACATCCGCCTGAGCGACCTGATCGGCGTCGACAAGCAACGCGATCAGTTGGGGCGCAACACCCACCAGTTCATCAATGGCCTGCCTGCCAACCACGCTCTGCTGTGGGGCTCGCGTGGCACCGGCAAGTCGTCGCTGGTGCGCGCTTTGCTGGCTGAGCATGCAAGTGCCGGGCTGCGCCTGATCGAGATCGAGCGCGACCACCTGGCCGATCTGCCACGTGTGGTAGAGCAACTGCACAAGCTGGCGCAACGTTTCATCCTGTTCTGTGACGACTTGTCGTTCGAAGCCGGGGAGGGCGATTACCGGGTGCTCAAGAGCGTGCTCGATGGGTCGCTGGAGCAGGCACCGGATAACGTGCTGCTGTATGCAACGTCCAACCGCCGGCACCTGGTGCCGGAAAAACAGAGCGATAACGAAAACTGGAAGATGGTCGACGGTGAGCTCCACCCCAATGAAGCGGTGGAAGACAAGATTGCCCTGTCCGATCGCTTTGGCCTCTGGTTGTCGTTCTACCCCTTCACCCAGGAGCACTTTCTCGACGTTGTCGAGCATTGGATCGGCCAACTGGCCCGCCCCGCAGGCCTTGCCTGGCAGCGTGACGAAGCCCTGGAAATTCTCGCCGTGCGCTGGGCAACCGGGCGCGGCAACCGTAATGGCCGCTGTGCCTATCAGTTCGCCCGCTACTGGGTGGGGCTGCAATTGCTGGAGCAAAAGTAAAAATGATCGACCTCAATGCCAGTGGCGCCGGCCTCGACGGCTACGACTTGCTGGCGGCGCAAGTGCAGGCGCTGTTCGCCGACGAGCGCGACTTCATCGCCAATGCCTCACAGTTTTCGGCGTTTCTCTATAACCAGGTGGATGACCTGAACTGGGCCGGGTTTTACCTCAACCGTAGCGAAGAGCTGGTGCTGGGGCCTTTCCAGGGCCAGGTGGCTTGCGTGCGCATCCCGTTCGGCAAAGGTGTGTGCGGCGCGGCTGCGGCCACCCGGCAAACCCAGCGGGTGGAGGATGTGCATGCGTTTGCTGGGCATATCGCCTGCGACAGCGCGTCCAACAGCGAGCTGGTGATTCCGCTGATCAAACAAGGGCGGTTGATTGGCGTGCTGGACCTGGACAGCCCGAAACTTGCGCGATTCAGTGAGGCCGATCAGGCTGGTTTGGAAAAGCTGGCGGCGATCTTTCTGGAACTGACCGACTGCTGAAGGCTGTGCTGGTAGTGGCGGCCTTTTCGCCGCTCCCACGAAGATCAGCGGGAGCGGCTTGGGCCGCAAAGAGGACGGACCAGGTCAGTCGTAGATCACGCGCTTTTTCCAGGTTTCGTCTTCGTCGGTCTTGAGCCCTTCGGTCAGTTCGTTCTGCTCGTTCTCGGCGGGCTCCATCTGGTCCATCACCTGAGCGTTGGCGCGTGCCAGCAGCTTTTCCAGGTAGGTCAGCTGTTCTTCGTACTGTTTAGGCTCTGGCTGCTTGCGCAGATACTGCACCCCACGCTCGAAGGCCAGCCGCGCCTGGCCAGGTTGTTCCTGTTGCAACGCCTGTTGGCCGAGGTTGTTGAAAAACTCGATGTGCAACAACACCAGGATGTGGCGGATCTCCCGTACCCACTGTTTGCCTTCGGCGCTGGGCAGGACGTTGTCCTGGGTGGCCTTGACGATCTGGGTGTGCAGCGCTTCGAGCAGAAAGCGCACATCTTTGGCCTTGGCCTCGGTCTGAATCGGGCAGGGCGGGTTGTTCACCGGGATCCGCTCGCCTTGGGCTATCAGCTCTTCGAGCTCGGCGATGCGTGCCTTGAACACTGCGTTGTGCTTGTCCAGCGCCAGTTGCCGTTGAGTGAGGTTCAGCTCCAGGCGTGCCAACAGCAGTTTCAAAGGCGCAGTCATGAACTGCCCGGGGAAGGTCTCGGTGATTTCGCCACAGCGCCGCACCCGGTCGGCAAGGTCGAGCTTGAGCCGCGCACGTTCGAGCTTGCTGTTTTCGACCACGTTATTGAGGTAGCCGATCACGATCAGCAACGCGATACCCGCCACGATGAGCAGAGTGATCAGAAGTGGTGTCACCGTTAGCGCCTCATCAAGAAGTTGCTTAATAAGAGTGTAGTTGTAGCGGCCGGTGCCGCGAAGGATGCCGCACTCGGCCCTTGATGCAGTGTGTCGGCCGGCTGCTGCTTTCCTCGAGTGATGGCACTTTGCGACGGACGTGTCAGAAAATCAACGCCAATCCATCGCCGGGCACTCTCGGCGCCCTATGGAATAGCCGAAGTCATTGATTTAAATAAATTTCTATAAAAGGGTTGACGCCTGTTCGAAGGCTCCATAGAATGCGCGCCACTTGCAGCGTAAAGCACACAGCGAAACGCAGCAGGGAGTGAAAGCAGGCAGTAATGCCAGCAGCGTGTCCCCTTCGTCTAGTGGCCTAGGACACCGCCCTTTCACGGCGGTAACAGGGGTTCGAGTCCCCTAGGGGACGCCAATGCGGGAATAGCTCAGTTGGTAGAGCACGACCTTGCCAAGGTCGGGGTCGCGAGTTCGAGTCTCGTTTCCCGCTCCAGTTTCTCCGGCAACGCTTAATTGCGAGGCAGGAAAAGAAAATCCAGGGTGAATCGTGAGGTTCAAGCCTGGTGCACTGAAAAGTGTCGTGTGTCCCCTTCGTCTAGTGGCCTAGGACACCGCCCTTTCACGGCGGTAACAGGGGTTCGAGTCCCCTAGGGGACGCCAAATGCGGGAATAGCTCAGTTGGTAGAGCACGACCTTGCCAAGGTCGGGGTCGCGAGTTCGAGTCTCGTTTCCCGCTCCAGTTTAAATACTGTGGCGTCTATGCGGTGCAGTGGTGGTGAAGGTCTTCATGGCGCTTCACGCCAAAAGCGGTAACAGTTTCACAATGCGGGAATAGCTCAGTTGGTAGAGCACGACCTTGCCAAGGTCGGGGTCGCGAGTTCGAGTCTCGTTTCCCGCTCCAATTCAAAAGTTGCAGGTTTTATTCAAGCCTGCAAAACAAAAAAGACGCTTAGGCGTCTTTTTTTGTTTTTGTCACTTCTATTTCGGCGCTACAGGCCAGTGGGCGAACGTGGTAATACGTTCGCGCAACCTGCCCATCACCGGTATGAAATAGTGAAATTCAACTTGCCATCGGCACTGCCTGCCTTAACCACAGGGTCTACTTGGTAGTAGCGCGCGCGGAAATCGATACGAATGTCTTTCATTCCAAGGTTGCTGGCCAATTCGTCAGTGCCCAGCTTCATTGGGCTACCGTCGTTTCTCAAGAGTTGAATGGCAATGCCTGAGGCGCCAGAGGTGGAAGTGAGGCCAAAAAGCCCCAAGTCAGGGTCCTTGATGTCGCCGTCCAGGCGTATGAATGCGCGTGCCGTGCCGCCGCTTGGGTCGTCTTCGCAGTCATTGAGCATGATGTGAAAGTCAACCATGGGCGTCGTTGCGCCCACGCCCGTAAAGGCCCCCAAGTCATGGCGCCCAAGTAACACGGGGTCGGCGCTGACAGCATCGCTTTTCAAGGTGCACTGGGCTTGTTGCACCTGGCCGTTCACGGTCAGGTTCATGTAAGGCCCAATATCAGAGACGGTACCTTGCGCGATACGTTGGCTGAACGATTGCGGTCCAGCCGGAATAGGCCCAGTCTTTATTAGCGTGTAGGTGGCACTCAGGTTCTGCAGTTCCAGGAGCAGGGGTGAGATGTTCCAATTGTTGTAGCCCTCATAGGGCAGCGCTACGTCGTCGCGGGGGCGAAAGGCGTTGGTGGCGCCTGAGTAGGGGTGTTGAAGCCTGATATACAGGCCCACCCCAGGAATAGTGGTTTCCAGCACTTTACCGTCCACGTTCCAGCCGTTTACAGGCGGAAGGGGGTTGGGATGAACAGCTACCGTGGGCATTATCTGGGCGGTCAACAGTCCAGAGCCGTCGTTATCGCAGCGAATCTTGATTGGACTGCGGGTCAATTGCGATCCGGCTACCGGGCCAATTACCGATCCAATTTCGGCGTCCCGCGCTATCCAGTGGTGGCCCACGTTCACCGCGTAGTCCATTGGGCCGCTCGGCCCGTCCCATATGCAGTAGGGAAGGGCTTGCGCATCAGTCATCATGGCCAACGGCAGGACGGCGGTGGCCAGCGCGGTCAGGGTGGATTTGGAGGGGCGTCGGTTAGGCATGCGTGCTTCCGGTAGGTAGAGCGTGATCGGGGGATGGCTCGGTGAGGGGTATTGGGCAGGTCAAGGTTTGCAGGTGATAGCCTTGCTCGACGGGCATTTGCGCGGGGTCGACGGTCAGTTCACAGCGCTCATCTAGGGCGTCCCCCCAGCGGGCGTGCAGGGTCTGTCTGGTATTGGTAGTCGCCACCAGCGCTTGCCCGCCCTGGCCCACCACTGCCAACGCATTGCCGGTGGCGTCGCTAACCTGGGTACCGAAAGGCAATGGCTGACCATTGGGCCGGCGTAGGGTCAGTACCAGGCGTGTCACTTGGCGGGCAGGGTAGGTGAGTTTGACGATTGCGCCGCGCCGCGGTATGGCCTGGGCAACCGCGTTGTCGATTTCCACTTCCGGGCCAAGTTCATCGGTACGCAGGATCATCTGATTGATCCGATACGGCTGCAGGTGCGAAGCCAAGGCGAAGCCCTGGGCATTGGTGCGCACTCCAGGCGCATTTTCAACGCCCACATCTGGCGTGTCAGGTACGTGGATCAGGGCATTGGTTTCACCGAAATTCGGGCCAAAGGTAATACCCTGTTCATGGGCCAGCAACGAGCCGCTGGCCGTCAGTGACAAGTTGCGATAGCCAGTGCCCTCGGAATAGCCCGCGCCATAGCTGGCATAGGCTGCCTGGACACCGACCGATAGGTCGGCGCTTTGGTTGTGGCGCTCATCGTTGGCCAATGCCGCTTGATAGCTCAGGCGGCTATCGCTTGTGGCACCGGTAATGCTGGCGCGCTGGCTGTAGCGTCCTGCCCGCTGTTGCAAGTCGAGGCCAGCGCTGGTGTTGGCCCAGTCCAGAGGGAACGAAACGCTCAAGCCGATCAGCCGATCGTTGCGTTGGTCGCGGGTCAGTGATTGCGAGGCGAACAGGTTGTAGCTGATGCCCCGGTGCTGGGTATTGAAGCGCACCTGATATTGCTGGCGGGGGGGGCTGTTGTTCCAGTAATCATCCTGTGAAAAGGTCAGGCTGATTCCGCTTTTGTCCCACAGTTGCTGGTGCATCGAGGCTTCCAACCGGCTACGGCGGCTACCGCGAAAGAGCTGGTCGGCATTGCGCTGAGCCACTGCTTCATCGAAGTCGCGGTAGTCTTTGGTGGAGTAGCGGTAGCCGGCAAAACGCAAATTGGTACGGGTTTCGAATATCTTTGCGTAGCGCGCGGCGAAACTTTGCCCGCAAATTTCCCCGGTAAGCCCTGCGATGTCACTGCAGGCCTGGGTGGCGTCGAATGAGATGGCACCGAGTTCCGCAAAGTCTCTGCCGAGGCCTAGTGTGCCTGCCTGGTAGTAGCTGCTGCTTAGCACGCCCCCGTACAGTGTGCTGTTCCAGCTGATGCCCCGCGACAAGGTCGCCTGCAGCAAGAGCGGCTCGTCAATACCCCTGACGCTGTTGTAACGCCCAAGTGCGGCGGTATAGCGCCACACGCCCTCGCGCAGTAGGTTACTCAGGCTCGAATAGGGTTGTATGAAACGCCGTACCTGCCCATCAGCCTCGGTTAGCACGATTTCCAGATCACCGCTGCTGGCCACCCCGAGGTCGTCGATCTGATAAGGGCCGGCGGCCACGTAGGTGCTGTATATGGGGTAGCCGTTTTGCAGTACCTCCAACTTCGCCCGGCTCTGGGCTACACCGCGTATCACCGGGGCGTAGCTGCGCATAAGGTCGGGAAGCATGCCCATGTCCGAGGCCAACTGTACGCCTTTGAGCGGCAGGCTGCGGAACACTTCGCCGTTGGTGAAGGTTTCACCCAGGGTCAGGGTGCCCCAAGTACCGGGCAGGTCAGTTTGCGCATAGGTATTGCTGCGGGTCCAACGGCGCTGGCCTTGGGCGTTCTCGCGCAAGCTCTGGTTGCTACGCAGCCGCCATCCGTTGATGTTCACGCCGCTGTTGAGGTAAAGGTCGTACTGGTTGCGCGAACCGGTGTTTTGCTGGCTGCTGTGCTGTGCGGAGGCCTGATAGGTGAGGAATGCGCCATCGATGCCGGCTTCCCAGCGCTCGGGCGCCACAGTGCTGGAGAGGTCTTTGCGCAAAGCGGCCTGGGGAATGGACAGGTCAAGCAACAACTTGCTGGCGTCAAAACTCACCAGCGCGCCGGGCACCTGCTCGGTGAGGTCGATACAGGCGCTGCTTGGTACCAGCGGTTTGGTCATCGCCGTGGGGTTTAGCCCCAGTGTCGCCAAAAAACTTGAACTCAGGCATGGGGTGAGGCTGTCGCCGTTGCTGGGCGCTTTGAATTCCAGCGCATATTCACCTAGGGGCAGCAGGTTGAGCCGCACTTGCACCTGATAGCGGCCGGCTGGGAGCGCCTGCTTTTGCGCCAATGATTGCAGCACGTGCTCGCTGATGCCGATAGCTTGGCCGGGGGCTTGGCGAAGGAAGCTGGCGTCGAACTCCACCAGCGTTGAGGCGGCCCAGGTTGCGTGAGCGGGAAGCAGGCAACTGCTCCCTAGCGTTAGGAGTTGGGCGATGCGAAGGCGCGATGGCGGCTGCCGACGCCGGAGGGGCTTGGGCATATGGGCTCTCGTAGATCGGTAGGATGGAGCCATTGGCGACGCGGCGCAGGAAGTGGAGTGCATGGCCAGGGGCCGGTGCGCGAACGGCAGGAGCCGCGAAGGTTAGGGGGGGAGGTAGGAGGGGTCTGTAGGAGAAGTCTGTTTGTAAAAGGGGTAATGGGGGCCACCCCGGTTAGCGCGGGGTGGCCATGAGTGGGTGGATCAAGTTTAGCTGTTGTGAGCCAACCTAAAACTCATTTGTGAGCCAACCTAAAAGTCATTGCGAATCCTCTGTTGTAAAGACCAGATGAAAAGGGTTGAACAACAACCTTGTCGTTACTGGTCGCAGCAGCGCTAGTGCTAGCTTCCTCAGCCTTCGGTGCCGCAACGCTGGGCCTGGAGTCCGTTTTTTGTACCCTGCTAGCTCTTATCAGCTTAGCTCTAGGAATTTTCTTGCCAAGGCCATGACCAGGGGTTTGAGTCCCCGAGGGGAGCTGCTGATAATTATCAGTTTGGACCCGTTGACTGTTTACAGGAATTTCAGTGGTTTGAGTGGGAGTGGATAGACTGTTCAGAGCGGGTTCGGAGGTTTGAGTGGCTGAAGTGCCTGCAGTACTTGCAGTACTTCCAGTGCTTGCAGTGCTTGCAGTGCCTGCGGTGCCTGCTGGGCCTGCGGGCATCTGAGGGACCGCTGCGTTCGCAGCCCTCACATTAGAACCTATCAATGAATTCAGAAGCCGGTGAGTGTCCACCGCCACAAGTCCCGGCTCGCCTGCGTTGATCGTCGACCTGATCAGACCGCTCCGAGTCATGAAAACGCCACCAGCGGTCAAAAACCCGCCTACCGTGTTAGCCACCCAAGCGATCAATGCATACAAGCCCGATTTCTTTGGATTTTTTTCGGTAATGGCTGCCCCTTGCAAACCGAGCCCTACTGTCTGCATGGCGACGCCCACTGAACCTACAACCAAGCCGACCTTAGTCATGGTGGTCATGGCGATGCCTGCTCCTACGGCTGTCACGGCGCCCGCTGCATAGGCGCCGAATCCAGCGATGGAAACCGCCGCGATAGCAGCCGTAACTCCCAGAATGATCCACTGAGCGGTGTTGCTGGTACCTTCGCGGACCCGATGATGTTGGCCCGGGCCTTCGTAGCCTCTGGTGGCGTGACCGGTGGGGTCGCGCCAGACCACCGGGTTGCCCAGGCAATACTGATAAGGGTTGATGCCCGCTTCCTCGGGCAGTAGCGAGTCAGGGCTGTGAAAACGCATCAAACCGGGGTTGTAGGCGCGGTAGCCACGCCCTAGCAAATACCAGCCCAATGCTCGCTCGCGGGCTTCGCCATTGAAACCTAGCAGGCCAGTCAGTGTGTCTGCCTCGCTGCTTTCGCCGTAGGCGTTGTACGTGATGCGATGCACGCCATCCTGGCTGCTTTCGCCGATTACGCTGTTGCTGATACCGGTCAGTAGCAGACGGTTAGCACCACTGTCGCCTTGCTGCTGAAGCCCGAGTGGGCGTTCACCATCGTACAAGTATTGGGTCAGCGTATTGCCTTGCGTGGTTGCTACCAGCCGTTCGCCCTGATAGCGGCGTTTCACTTCTTGATTAGCGCCTTGGCGCGCGCCCAGGAGGTGATCGTGGCCATCGTAGCGATAACTGAATAATGTCTCCAGGCCATCAGGGCTGCGTACCGCTATCAGGCGGCCATGTTCGTCATAGTCCAGCCGGCGGCCGTGCTCATCGTTGAGCATGTTGCCGTCATCGTCATAGCTGAAGCTTTGTCTGGCGGGGTAGTCCGGATGGGTATTGACGACCTCCTTGAGCTGAAAACCTTCGCAGTTATAAGTGGCCCGGTTCTTGGTTCCGTCAGCGAACAGGGTGTAGCAGAAGGACAGGTTATCGAGGTCGTCGAAATCAAAGGTTTGCAGCATGATCGCGTTGCCCAGCCCATCGCGCGGCAGCGCATCCGGTTCACCTTCGCAGGTGTAGCTCACCAGTCGGCTCAACGGGTCATAGTCGAACAACTCTTGCAGTTGTTGCGCGTCGTCGATGAGCAACGTGCGGCTGTGCAGTAGATCGTCGTCGCGCCAAACATTGACGATGGCCTGGGTAGTGATGGCGGCATCACCGGCATAGACAGTAATGGTTCGGCGTTGCTCACGGCCAACACTGTCATAACTCTGTTCGCACAGCAGGCTGCGATCCTGGGCCTTATCCCGGGTCCGAACCGAGAGCAGGTACCCTGCACTGTTGTAGATGAAGTCTGCGCGTAAGTTTCCCTCAGTGGTCCATGACAGCCGGCCCAGGTCATCGTAGCCATGTTCGCTCTGTTCGCTATGGCCGTCATAGGCATCTGTGCGCTGCATGGCTCGGCCCATCAGCGAGGTTTCATACAGTGAACCTAGGCTGGCGTCGCTGCCTGGGCCGGCTTCGGACCATGCCTCGCTGCGCAGATAACCAAGGTCGGTGTAGGTATAAGAACGCCGACCTTCCTCGTTCTGTGCACTGAGAACTTCTGCAGTTTTGCTGTCGTAGGTGAAATGGCTGCTCAGCTTACCGTCAGCAGTTCTAATTACTTGCGGCGATGTGGTGAGCGCAACCTGGTATTCGTAATCGAAAACGCGGTTGCCTGCTGTGGTGCGCTTGCTCAAAAGCATCTGCTCGTCTTCGTAGAGGTAGCTCTCCTGACGCGGCCCGTGGCTCAAAGTGCTTATCCGCCCAATGCCATCGTAAGTACGGTCGCAGACCAGGGTTCCGGTTGGGTCGTTGCCTGCTCGGTGCGCGCGAAGCTCGCGGGTCAGTTCGCCGGTGAAATAGTTGGCGAAGGTGCGGCTTAGCGCTGAGTCGTCCGGGCGCGTGGTGCGGGTAATGCGGCCAAAGGCGTCATATGCGTAGCGCTCGGTGCGCTTGATCTCAGCGCGCGTGGCGCTGGGGTCGTTGAAACGGTCTTCCTTACGCACGCAGCGGCCCAGGCCATCGTAGAAAAAGCCCGAACTACCTAACCTGGCCCCGTGCTCGTCGAAGCGGGATGTTTCGCAGGGCTGGTCGAAACGGTTGTTCAACATCATTTGCTGGTTCAGGCGTCGGGCGGGTGCATCGGGCGTGCTCAGCCAACTGGCGGTGATATCCCCCTGCTCACCGAACGGTGAATAGATTGTGTGCACCTGCGTCCCATCAGCGTTGAAGGTTTTGCATACCCCGCCCCAGGCGCTGTATTCGAAGCGCTCGGTCAACGACAGGCGGCCTGAGCTGAACCGTGGATGGTAGTCATGCCCTGTCTGCACGATCAGTTGGCCCATGGAGTCGTAGCTTGCTTCGTGAATCAAGCGTTCAGGTTGCAATGCTCCGCTTTGCGGGTCATGCACCCGTATGAAGCGTTCGATCAGGCGATTAGCACCATCGAACTTGTCCAGAGTAACCACGCCGGTGTCGGCGATAGTGGTTTGTGTGGCTTGCCCCCCGTGTGTCGCTACCAGCTGGTAGCTGTACAACTCTTGCGAGGCATAATCCGTATCCGGGGCGACAGTGACGCTTTTCAGGCGCAACAGAGCATCGTATTCGTAGTGCGTGATGACGCCATTCAAATCCTGGCCGACCAGCGTCTGGCCTGTATAAGGGTCAAGCTGAGTCATGAAGCTTATTTGCGTGAGGTCGTGGCCGATCAACGTTTCTTTGACTTGATGACCTACCCGCGTTTTATTCTTGAACGCTTGTGTATAGCGCCATTGGGTACGCGAAGTGTGCGGTTGCCAAGCGCCAGTGCGCCTGGCATCGGCTTTTGCATCGTACAAAGTTTCTTCTTCATAGTCCGGCCGCCCATGCAAATAAGCGTTGTCGGGCAGGTTCAGATAGCCTTTGCTGGTTATTTTCAGCAGCACGGCGTCTTCTCCAATGCCCTGGTAGAGTTCATCACTGCGCACCTGCAGCCACTGGCAGGCGATCTGTGCGGGCCTGTTTGTGTCATTGAGGCCATCGGCCAGCTGATACCTGTACAACTGCGAGACCACTTGCGCTTCGCCTTCCACGTCGGGGCCATCATGGGGGTAAGTCGTGGTGCGTTTGAGCGTGCGCGTAAAACCTTGCGGGTCTGGCGGGCAACCGCCTTCTTCGCCTTGCACCGGGTAGTACTCGTTGACCACTCGGATACCGTTGGCCTGTCGTTCTTCGATTTGGTTGCCGAAGTCATCGAAGTTAGTGGTGGTCACTTCCTCGCGGTAACGGTTGTCGTCTGTGCTGCTCATCTCCCAGCTCTGGGTGATGGTTTTGGCCATCTGGAAATAGGCAGGTTGCAGGTCGAAAGGCACCCCAGGCAATTCATGATGAACGGTGTGGATCTTGTGGACATGCCAGTCCATTTTCACCGTTCCGTCATCACCACCTTGGTCCTCGAATTGCAAAACTTCGCCATATTGCTCGGTGGTCTGCACTGTCAGCAGGTGATGGCGGTTGTACTGGTAATGGGTTTTGCGGCGCACTTCAGCGCCGTCATATTCGTTGGCCGTGACCGTGTAGACGTAATCGGCAGGGGCGTTGTAGAGGTTGTCTTCACCCTGTTTCCAGGTCAGGTCACCGTTGGCTCCCATGAAGTTCTCAGCGCTGTAGGTGTACCGGGTCTTCATCACCGGCTGGCCAAAGCCTGGGTCGAATTCATGGGTGTCGATACGGGGCAGGCGCTGCACAGGGGCGCCGTTGGGGAGTCGGTGGCCAGCGTCATCGTATGTGAGGGTCTCTCGCGAGCCA